>JAWLET010000265.1:0-4098 GCA_041685955.1 Desulfobacteraceae bacterium
GACACCCTTTTGTTGCCGGCCTCCAATACCGGCGATCCCCTTGAGAAAGGACCTTTTCCATGTTGCAAAAGGAAAACATTTCCGAATATTGGGTAAATGAATTGATTCAGGGATTCATTGCCGACTCCCCCCTCAACACCATGCAAAATCAGGCCAATGAGCGTGCCTGGGATCATGCATTGGTAGGATTCGCCTCTGGTGCAGACCCCATCTGGCAGCAGTATAAGGAATATATCGGGGCATTTCACTGGACCCCCTGGGAAGTCTTCAGGCAGTACTGCCCTGGTGGATCGGCATCACCGGAGGAGCTGACCGTCATCTCATGGGTTCTGCCCCAGCGGGAGCCGGTCCGAAAGACCAATCGCCGGGCCAGGAAGTATGCGTCCGAAGCCTGGGCCAGGATCCGGATCTACGGGGAAGCGTTCAATGTGGCGCTGCGTCACCATGTGGTCAATGGCCTGAACGAAATGGGCCATGCGGCCATCGCGCCCATGCTGGTTCCCGGCTGGACCATTGTCCAGTCCCAACGGTTTTCCTATGCCTCTTCCTGGTCTGAACGCCATGCGGCCCATGCGGGCGGCCTGGGGACCTTCGGTCTGTGTGACGGACTCATCACCGCTGAGGGCAAAGCCATGCGAGTGGGCTCGGTAGTGGCCAAAATACCACTTTCACCCACCCCACGTCCGTACACCGACCATCGGGCTTACTGTCTCTTTTTTGCCGAAAATACATGTGGCGAGTGTATTCAGCGTTGCCCGGTCCAAGCCATTACCCGGGCTGGCCACGATAAAGAAAAGTGCCGGCAGCACCTGGCCCACTCCAGCGCGTATGTAAAGAAGAACTATCATTTCGAGGGCTACGGCTGTGGATTGTGTCAGGTGGGGGTCCCCTGCGAAGCAGGCATCCCGGTCAAGGCCGCGCGGGAGGCCCTGGAGCGTGGCGAGCTGCCGCCCCCACCGTCCCCTTTGGCCTGACCCACAAAATGAGCCCTGAATCTTTTTCTAAAAATTTCTGGAAAATCCGTTTCTCTGTGCATACAATATTGAGCCATAGCCTCGGCATCCTCTTTGAAGAAAAATCCAAGAAAATTTGGAAGCCTCAATCTGAACCTTGGAAGACATTTTAAGGAAGGTGAACATGAAAATTAAGACCGGCGACCTGCCCGGAATCGGAAAGCGCTATTCTTTTGAAACAGGGGAAGGCGAAAATCTCGTATTGATCCTACATCAGAGCGGACACCGGGAACTTTATCTTTTTACCGGATCGGACGAAGATGAACCTGTTTTCACATTAAAATTGAGCGATGAAGAAGCCCGGAAACTGGGGACCCTCCTTCTCGGCGTGGATTACCAACCGGTGACCGATGACCGGATAGAATTGTTTCTGAAAAGCATCAGGATAGAATGGGTTCAAGTCACACCGGGCAGTGAACTGGCCCATAAGAAAATCATCGACACCCGCATCAGGACCAGGACCGGTGCAACCATCATCGGCATCCAGAGAGGCGAAGAGGTGATCGGCAGTCCGGACATAGACGAAGTGATACTGCCCGGTGACACCCTCATGGTCATCGGCAACCGGGATCAGACAAAGGCCGTCTTTTCGCTGTGCCAATCCTGCTCTCTGGAACCCCCGTCGGATGATGAAAAGAATACCCCTAAACAATAGCCGGTTGTAAACCGTGGAAAATATACCCTTCCTCCTCCTGGCCGGGCTGGTGCTCTTCTCCTTTTTCGCCGTCAGCTTTGCCTCCCAGAAATTCAGGCTTCCATCGGTCCTTATCTATATTATACTGGGCGCTAGTGTGTCCTCACTGTTTCTTGAAAGTGAATGGATTCATATTGCCGCCGAGATCGGCATTGTCCTGCTTTTTTTTATTCTGGGCCTTGACTTTCCATTGGCCCGGATGATCGCCATATTCAAGAAAATCTGGCCTGCCGGGTTTCTGGATGTGGGATTGAATCTGGGCGGAGCCATGGGCATTGCCCTCTTGTTCGGCCTGGACCCTCTCTCGGCGTTCATTGTCGGGTCCATTGCCTATGCCACCAGTTCATCCATATCCGCCAAGATGCTGGATGAAAAGAAACGGCTGGCCAATCCAGAGACCGAATTCATTCTGGCGCTGCTTATATTCGAAGATCTGGTGGCCCCCATCCTGGTCTCTTTCATTGCCACCGTCCATGGCGGGGATACGGTATCTCCAGGCTTCATGGGGATTCTGGGGTTTAAAATCATCCTGATGACGGCCGGGGCCATCCTCATGGGGCATTACGGCTTCAGACGGCTGAACAACTTCATCGCCAGATATATTGAAAGCGATTTCATGCCCCTTTTCGCGGTGGGTCTGGCCCTGGGTTATGCAGGCCTGGCGGTCGCTCTGGGTTTATCCGAAATCCTGGGCGCCTTCCTGGCGGGTGTCATGTTGTCTGAAGCGGGAAGATCCTCCGAAATAGAACACCTGCTTCTGCCCGTTCGAGATCTTGCTCTTCCCTTTTTTTTCTTCTGGTTCGGAACCACCATTCATTTTGGGGAAGGTCTTCCTTTTATCGGCATGATGGTCGCACTGGTATTTCTGGCCGTCGCCGGCAAGATCGTCACCGCTTACTTTGGCAGCCGATGGTTCGGCTTGAGCCCGAAGGTGTCTGTGCGGGCCGGATTCTCAATGGTACATCGCGGTGAATTTTCAGCCATTATCGCCAGCCTGGCCTCACCCCAGTTACGGACCTTCAGCGGGGCCTATATTCTGATCACGGCCTTTATCGGCGTATACTTGTTGGGCCGGGCGCCCAAGATCGCCAACTGGTATCAGAACAGATGGCTTTAGTTTTGCTCGCGGGTCTTATGAAACGAGATATGGGGCCAGTCTTCCATGACAAAATCAAGTTGCCAGGAACTGGGAGCCAGATAGGTCAGCCGCCCCTGTGCGTCATGGGCCACTTTATCGGCATGTTTGTCCGTAAACGCTTTGAGCCTTTTGGGATCATCGCAGTCAATCCAGCGGGCCGTGGAAAAGCCCACCGGTTCATAGACCGCGTCCACGCCGTATTCCGCCTTGAGTCGTACCACGGTCACATCGAACTGCAAGGCCCCCACTGCGCCGAGAAAGTAATCCGACCCCCGCAGGGGACGGAAAAACTGTACAGCGCCCTCTTCCGCCAGTTGGACCAGTCCTTTTTGAAGCTGTTTTTGTTTGAGGGGGTTCTTGAGATTCACCCGGCGGAAATGCTCCGGGGCAAAGCTGGGGATGCCTGTAAACCTCAGGGCCTCCTTTTCCGTAAAGGTGTCTCCGATTTTGATGGTGCCGTGGTTATGAATGCCGATAATATCGCCGGGATAGGCCTCGTCCACGTTGGTCCTGTCCTGGGCCATGAAAATGGTGGCATTGTTGAGGGCGATCTGCTTGCCGATCCGGTGGTGAACCACCTTCATCCCCTTGGTGAATTTTCCGGAGCAGACCCTCAAAAAGGCCATTCGGTCCCGGTGACCCGGGTCCATATTGGCCTGGATCTTGAAAACAAACCCTGAAAAAGCCGCCTCATAGGGAGAGACCTCCCGGCTCGCGGCCGGTCTCGGGCTGGGGGCCGGCGCCATTTCCACAAAGGCATCCAGCAGTTCCCTGACCCCGAAATTATTGAGGGCGCTCCCGAAAAAGACCGGTGTCTGGCTTCCATTCAAAAAATGCTCCATTTCCAAGGGATTGGCCGCCCCTTCCAGCAAGTCCACATCCTCACGCAACGCATCGGCCTGACCGCCCAGCAGTCTCTCCAGCCTGGGATCGGTTATATCGGTAATCCGGAGCCCGCCCTGATTCCGGGTTTCCTGTCCGGGGGTGAATAAATGAAGTTCCCGGCCAAAGAGATTGTAAACCCCTCTAAACCCCTTGCCCATGCCGATGGGCCACGACAGGGGGATGCATTCGATCTGCAGTTTGTCTTCTATGTCGCTCAGGATATCCAGCGGCGTCATCCCTTCCCGGTCGAGCTTGTTGATAAAGGTGATGATGGGGGTATTGCGCATCCGGCAGACCTCCATCAACTTCTCGGTCTGAGACTCCACCCCTTTGCCGCTGTCGATGACCATGAGCGCACTGTCCACCGC
>JAWLET010000266.1:0-4075 GCA_041685955.1 Desulfobacteraceae bacterium
CCTTTCTGAAAAATGGACGAGCACACCACCGTAGGATGTTCCCCGGGCTGGCCCCCGAATTTTACCCCGCCGATTTCACAGACCTGCTGTTTCGTCGAAAAATTACCTATCATGATATCTCCTTTGGGTAGCTGAACAACATATTACGTGAAATTTGAAACCGGAAGCACACACTTGGGCAGCACATGGGATCGGACCCGAACCACCGCTCCTTTAGCTGTTCGGGTTTCTCGGGCGCAATACCCTGTGCGAATGACCAAGGTCAGGTTCCCTGAACCGGAGTTCATCACCTATACGGTAAGGTGCTTCTGGATGATCTCGCTGTCCGCCAGCAGTTCCTCGGATGTAGCGGTCTGACCGATTCTTCCCTTGGTGCCCATCAGGTAGTGCCTGGAGGCCACCTTCAGGGCCATGCGATAGTTTTGCTCCACAAGCAGAAGCGTCAGGCCCGATTGGAGACAGAAAAGGAGTATCGGTTGTATCACCTCATACACCAAAAGCGGCGCAAGCCCCTGGGAAGGCTCATCCAGCAGCATAATGACAGGGTTCCCCATCAGGGCTCGACCAATGGCCAACATCTGCTGTTCTCCACCGCTGAGCGTGGAACCGTCCTGCCGGTTTCTGGTCTTGAGCACAGGAAAATGGCTGTACACCTTCTCCATGCTCCATGCCTCTTCCTCCCCTGATGGCTTTGCCGCCAATTTGAGATTTTCTTCAACACTCACCCCCGGAAAGATATGCCTTTCAGCCGGTACATAACCGATACCCTTTCTTACCACCCTGTGAGGAGGCCATCGAGTGGTGTCTTCCCCGTTGATCCGGATCCTTCCCTTTCGGGGCGGGGTAAGGCCCAGAATGGACCGGAGGGTTGTTGTTTTTCCCACGCCGTTTCTCCCCAGGATGGAAACAGCCTCAAGCCTGTTCACGTCCATGGAAAGCCCTTGAATAATATGGCTTCTTCCATAGTAGGTGTGGAGGTCCTCGATTTGAAGAATTTTCTCTGCTGCAGGATCATCCATGGCCGAGATAAGCCTCCTTGACCAGTTCGTTGTCCTGAATCGTCCGGGGAGATCCTTCCGCAATGATGCGCCCCTGATCCAGGACTGTAATTTCATCTGAAATTTTCATGACCACATCCATATCATGTTCAACCAGGACCACTGCAATGGTATCGGTCAGACCTCTAATCAGCTGTGCAATATGCTCGGTTTCCGCAGGCGACATCCCTGCCGTGGGTTCATCCAGGAAAAGGATCTTGGGATCTCCGGCCAGGGCCATAGCGACTTCAAGGAGCCGCTGGTCCCCGTGTGCGAGGTTGTTGGAAGGCACGTCCGCTTTGTCCTTCAGCCCCAAACGGTTGAGTATCTCCCAGGTTTTTGTATTGACATTTTTGAGGCCTTCTCTTGCTGAAAAAACCCTTAATGACCCGCCCATCTCGGTCTGGGCTGCAATCCGCACATTTTCAAATACAGTCGACCCCATAAATATACTGGTGATCTGAAAAGTGCGACAAATGCCCAAGCGGACCAGCACATGCGCAGGCTTATTGGTGACAACCTGTTCTTCGAATACCACCTCACCGGAACTGGCAGGAAGCTTCCCTGTGATGACATTAATAAAGGTCGTCTTTCCGGCTCCGTTGGGCCCGATAATGGATCGGAGCTGTTTCGCCTTAAATTCCGCATTCACATCGTTGACGGCAAGCACGCCGCCGAAATGCTTATGAAGGCTCTTTGTGCTCAGGATGGTGGTCATGGATCTTGATCATTCCTTTCTGAAGCGCGTCAGGTAATCCCCCAGGCCGATAAAGCCTCTCGGCATGAACAACACCAGCATCATCACCACCAGCCCCACGAACAACTCCCAATGCTCGGTCATGGTGCTGATGTAATCCTGCATAAAGATGAAAATGCCCGCTCCCACAATCGGCCCCCACAAAGACCCCATCCCCCCGACCAGGACCATCATGAGGACCCCGGCCCCGGCGAACGCACTCATGGTCGTGGGCCCGATATAACCGCGGTAAAGGATGAACAGCCCCCCGCTCACACCGGCCAGCATACAGGCATACATCCATCCGTACAGCTTATATCTGCGGACATTGATGCCCACAAACGAGGCCCTTTCCTCGTTTTCCCGGATGGCCTCCAACACCGCCCCAAAGGGGGAATGGATAATCCGCCAAGTGAGTAAAAAACAGAAGAATACGATGCACAGGCTCAAAAGATACATGGTTGTGGGGTTCCCGGAGCTGCCCAGGGTTATGCCGGCCACCTGAATGTCCGGGTGAGGCACCCCCATCAGCCCGTCATCGCCTCCGGTCAAGCTGTACCACTTCCATACAATGGTATAAAACATCATGCCAAAGGCCAGGGTCAAAAGAGCAAAGGCAAGACCGCCGGTACGCACCTGAACCCACCCTACAGGAAGGGCAATGGCGGATGTCACCACCACCCCTGCGAAAAGTGCCAGCCACAGGGAGGATGGCGCCACATGGATCAGAAACAGACCCACCACATAGGCCCCCAGTCCGAGGTAGGCGTTGTGCATAAAAGAGAGAAGGCCGGTATATCCCAAAAGCACATCCAGGCTCATGGCGAGAAGCCCGTAGATCAGCATCTCGTTGACCAGGCTTATGTAAAAGCGATTGGTCACCACAAACGGGAACAGGGTTAGACAGGCGACCACAATGAGGACGGCCACGATTCTCAGGGGATGGGTGCTTCGCTTCTCCATGCCCATTTCAGACATTCGAGCATCCATATTATTCAAACCTTCCTTCTCCCAGAAGTCCACGGGGCATAAAAGCCAGAATAAGGGCCATCATCATATACACAATCACCATGGCCAGATCCGTGACAAAGAATTCGGCCAGGGTCTGAACCAACCCGATCAGAAAAGCCGCCAGTACAGCGCCTCGCAGGCTGCCCAGCCCCCCGATGACAATGACCACAAAGGAACTGATCAGCATTTCATGGCCCATGATGGGATCTATGGTATACAACGGACCTGAAATCACTCCGGCAATGCCGGCCAGAATACAGCCCAGGGCAAAGGCCCCCGCATGAACAAAGGTCATATTGATTCCCATGCACGATACCATCTCGGGAATGCTGCTGGCGGCCCTGAGGATAATCCCCAATCTTGTCTTTCCCAGAAAAAGCATCAATCCAACCATGGCCACAGCCGTGGTCAGGAGGGTAACCAGCCGGAAAACCGGGTAGTGGGTCCCTGCGATGGGAATGGTTTGTCTCATAAACTGAGGGAGTGCGATAAATCGGGGTTCATTCCCCCAGAAATATTTGATCAAACCATCCAGGAAAAACATGAGTCCGTAGGTGAGGATCAGCGTATAGACGATGGATCGTTTTCGCACCGGCACGATAATGACCCGCTCGATGATCAGTCCCACCGCGGCGATAAGGAGAGGGGCGATGAGCAGCGCCACAAAGTAATTGAGGCCTGAGGCCACCAGTGTAAACCCGGCGTAAGCCCCCAGCGCATAGAGAGAACCGTGGGCCAGGTTCATCACCCGGCTCAGTCCGTAAATGATATTGAGCCCAATGGCCACAATCAACAACACACCGCCCAGGACCAGGCTGTTCAGAACGATATCTACGGCAATAGCAGTGAAGCTCATGTCATTTTCCTGTGGTTCTTCGCAGGGGTTCAGCGTGAGACGGTTGCCGATCATCCCCAACAAGGTGTCAGGTTTCAGATGTCGGGTTTCAGGGTGTAAAACCCGCACACCGAAACCTGAACACAGGTTAGTGATTTGGCTGCAGTCTTAATTCCATTTTGCCGGAGGTCCCAGCTCCTCCGCCGGAAAAGTATGAAGCACCTTCATATAGATTTTTGCATCATAGGGATTCGGCGGCGCCAATTTGGTCTCGGTCAGCACGGCCGAATTTCGCATGCAGTTGTCTTTGGCCGAAATACGAACTTCGCCGTAAGGGCCGTTAAAGCTGATCCCTCTCAGGGCATCTGCAATTTTCTGCGGATCGGTGGATCCCGCCTTTTCAATACCGTTAAAGAGGTTCATGGCCCCCACATAGCTGTGACAGGCTGCATCGGA
>JAWLET010000029.1:0-17964 GCA_041685955.1 Desulfobacteraceae bacterium
TGAAACCTTGTAACACCATGGATCTCCGAGCTTTTATTGATTCTGAGAGATGAACTCTCAGACTTAATTCGTAAGAATCTAACACTTTTAATTACACCCGGCGTCCGGCCCCGGCTTGACCTGCCCCCGGGAAAGGGATACAGTGTCGCTTTACAACGGGCCCCTTTGGTGGGCGGAAGACGCCATCAGGCCCCCTGTTATTCTTGATGGGTGTTGCCCTGCCGGGCCTCCTTGATTTTGAAGCACTGAGGATTTAGGGCCTTGAAGACTTTTCTTTTCTAAAAGGTGTGACAACTCTGAAGGAATGGAAGTCCGGAATGAAAATCGCCGTGGTCATCCCCAAATACGGTTTAATGGGCGGGGCCGAGGGGTTCGCCTTTGAGCTGGTGGAACGGCTGGCCGGGCGAAGGGGGCTGAAGGTGCATGTGTTCGCAAACCGGTGGCGTTCCGGCCCTGCGCCGGTCATCTATCATCGGGTCCCCATTCTTCCTTTTCCCCGCTTCTTGCGACAGATCAGTTTTGCCTGGTTTGTGCACCGGTTCGTCCGGGCACAGCACTTTGATGTGATTCACAGCCATGACCGTATCTTTCACATGCATGTTTGTACCCTGCACGGCATTCCCCACCAGACCTGGATCAGGGAGGTCAGACAAAAGCGCATGTCCCTTTTTGACCGAACCGTGGCCTGGGTGGAGAGAAAAGGGTTGACCGGTCCCCCTGGTCCCTTGATTCTGCCGGTCTCCACCCTGGTAAAGCAGGAACTGCTCCGCACATATGATATCCCTGAATCCCGAATCGAGGTAATCCATCCCGGGGTGGCCGTGGAGCGGTTCGATGATGCGGCCAGGACGGCCTGTCGCCGGGAGGTGCGAACCCGGCATGGCCTTCAGGAAACGGATGTGGTGATGCTGTTTGTGGGGATGAACTTTGAGATCAAACGGCTGGGCCTGATCATAAAGGCCATGGCCCATGCCGTGGATCAGGGAGATCAAGGAAAGCAGTTGAAACTCCTGGTGGTGGGCCGGGGAGATGAGGGCCCGTATCGAACCGAGGCCCGGCGCCTAAGAATGGCGGACCGGTTGATCTTTGCCGGCATTCGTGAGACAGTCGAGCCCTATTATCTCGCCAGTGATTTCTTTGTCATGCCCTCGGTGTTTGACACCTTCGGGATGGCGGTCCTCGAGGCCATGACCGCGGGGCTGCCGGTGATTATCACCCGGAAGGTGGGGGCCCGGGACCTGGTGGAAGATGGACAAGAGGGGTTTGTCCTTCCAGACCCTCCGTCTCCCCGGGAACTGGGCGAAAAAATGCGGTTTCTAACCCGTGCAGAAAACCGGCTTACCATGGGAACCCGGGCCCGGATGACCGCCGGACAGCACGACTGGAGCAAAGTGGCGGATCGGGTGGAAGGGGTGTACCGCCGCATGGGGTCATAACAGCGTTTGAACAATCACTTGACTCAGCCATCCATTTCACTACAATTGCGGCAGTCGAAAGGGGTGAATTTATATGGACAAGGAGATGGAAGCATGAACCGTTATCTGCCCCTGATTTTTCTGGGAGTCCTTTTGAATGCCTGTGCCCAGCTTTGCCTCAAACAGGGAATGCGCACCATCGGTCATTTTGACTTTTCTTGGCATAACCTGGCGCCTGTGGGCATGCAGGCGGCCCTGAATCCCTTTGTATTTGCTGGGCTGTTATGTTACGTGGTCAGTGTCGGGGTATGGATGATGGCCCTCTCCCGGGTGGATGTGAGTTATGCCTACCCCCTGTTGAGTGTGGGGTACATCGTGACCGCCTTTGCCGGGCACCTCTTTTTTGAGGAGGAATTGGGGGCGGTGCGCTGGGCCGGAATTCTAATCATTTGCCTCGGGGTATTTTTAGTGACAAGGAGTGCATCGTGAGGGCGGAGTTCCTGCCTTTCTCCAGGCCGGCCATTGACGAAGGAGATATTGCCGCGGTCAGTGATGTGCTCCGTTCAGGATGGATCACCACCGGAGCCGAAACAGCCCGATTCGAGGCGAAATTCGCGGCATATGCGGGGTGCGCCCGGGCCGTCGGGTTATGTTCGGCCACAGCCGGCATGCATCTCGTGCTCAAGGCCTTGGGGATCGGTCCGGGGGATGAGGTGATTACCCCCTCCATGACCTGGGTCTCCACGGTGAATCTGATCGTGCTGTCCGGGGCCGTCCCGGTCTTCGCCGATATTGACCCGGATACGTTGATGGTGACTTCCGCCTCCATGGAGGCCTGTATGTCGTCACGGACCCGGCTCATGGTTCCGGTCCACTTTGCCGGCGCTGCGCTGGCCTTAGGGGCCTTGTATGACCTGGCTGCGCGCAACCGGATCCCCATGGTGGAGGATGCGGCCCATGCCCTGGGCACACAAAGTGAAGGAAAACCCGTGGGGGGAGAAGGGACGTCCATCTTTTCCTTTCATCCCATCAAGAACATCACCACGGGTGAGGGGGGCATGTTTTGTACCCATGACGAGTCCCTGGCGGATCGGATCAACCAGCTCAAGTTTCACGGTCTCGGTGTGGATGCCTTTGACCGCAGGACCCAGGGCCGTGCCCCCCAGGCCCAGGTGATGGAACCGGGCTTTAAGTACAATATGACGGATATGGCCGCGGCCCTGGGGCTGGGCCAGTTGGCCCGGGTGGATGTGTTGAATGAAAAGCGGAGGAAACTGGCAGGAACGTATCGAAAACGATTATCCGGGGTGGACGAGATTCGCCCGCTTTCGGTGTCTGAAGCCACCACCCGGCATGCCTGGCACCTGTTTGTGGTGCGCATCGATACGGACAGGGCCAAGATGAGCCGGGATGTCTTTATGGAGCGCCTCAAGGAGCGCAATATTGGTACCGGGCTCCATTTCCGTGCCGTGCACCTGCAGAAATACTACCGAGAATTCTTGGGTACAAAGCGGGGCATGCTGCCCCATACGGAGTGGAATTCAGACCGCATATGCTCCCTTCCCCTGTTCCCGGACATGACCTTTGAAGATGTGGAGGATGTGGTGGAGGCCGTAAAGGATGTGTTGAGTCACTGATGAGGTTTCCCCGCTGGAGACGGGATCTTCGACAGGTGTCGGGTTTCAGGAAATGCTTGCAAATCATAGTGGATACGCAATGAAAAGCAAACAGCAAACAGCCAAAAATCACCCCTTGAGCGTATCGGTCGTTATTCCTGTATTCAATGAGGCGGAGAATCTTCCTGAGCTTTTAAGGCGCTGCCTGAAGGCCTGTGGTGCAATGGAAAGGCCTTTTGAGCTGGTGCTAGTGGATGACGGAAGTTCGGACGGGTCCAGAACGCTCATTCGGGCGGCTGCGGAAGAAGTCCCGGGAAATGTGGTGGGGGTCCTTCTGAACCGCAACTATGGTCAGCATGCAGCCATCATGGCCGGGTTTGAGGCAGCCAAAGGGGATATTGTGGTGACACTGGATGCGGACCTGCAGAATCCGCCCGAGGAAATCGTTCCCCTGGTTCAAAAGGCCGAAGCAGGATTCGATGTGGTGGGGAGCGTGAGGGTCCCCAGGCGGGATTCATTTTTCAGGCGGATGGCATCTTTGATCATCAACAAGGTGGTACAGAAGTCCACCGGGGTTAAGATGCACGACTACGGGTGTATGCTCAGGGCCTATGCCCGGCCCATCGTGGATGCCATGCGCCAGTGCCACGAGCGGAGCACGTTTATCCCGGTTTTGGCCAACACTTTTGCCCGAAGGACCGCGGAGATAGAGGTCCGCCACCAATGGCGCACCAAAGGAGAGTCCAAATACGGATTGCTGAAGCTCATCAACCTTCAGTTTGATCTGCTCACCAGCATGACCACCTTTCCGTTGCGCCTGTTGAGTGTGCTCGGGGGGATTATTTCTGCGCTGGGGATGGGCTTTGGTCTGTTCCTTTTTGTCATGCGGGTCATCTATGGCCCGGACTGGGCCGTGGGCGGGGTTTTCACCCTGTTTGCGGTGTTGTTCATATTTATCGGCGCCCAATTCCTGGGAATGGGGTTGCTGGGAGAATATATCGGTCGCATATACACTGATGTGAGGGCCCGACCCAGGTATTTTGTGGAAGCAGTGGTGGGGCAAAGCGACATGGAAAGGAACCTTAGATGAAAGCGGTGGTGCTGGCCTATCATAATATAGGGTGTGAAGGGATCAAGGCCCTTTTGCGGAATAACTTTGAAATTACGGGGGTGTTTACCCACAGGGATGATCCCCGGGAAAATGTATGGTTTGATTCTGTTGCCGAACTGGCGGCATCCGAACAGATCCCGGTATTTGCCCCGGAGGATATCAACCATCCCCTGTGGGTCAAGAAAATAGAATTCTTGTTCCCGGACATCCTGTTCTCCTTTTATTACCGTCACCTTATTCGGTCCCCTATCCTGGATATTCCGCCCTCAGGTTGTCTCAATTTGCATGGCTCCCTTCTGCCCCGATATCGAGGGCGCTGCCCTGTCAACTGGGTGCTGATCAACGGCGAGAAACAGACCGGGGTGACCCTGCATCATATGACGCCCAGGCCGGACGATGGGGATATGGCCTGCCAGAAAGCGGTGAAAATTTCAGAGAAGGACACGGCCAGGTCCCTTCATGACAAACTGGCCCGGGCCGCCTCCAGGATGCTGGATGACATACTGCCCCGAATCGCAGAGGGCACGGCTCCGCGGATACCCCAGGACCCTGAACAGGCCACCTATTATGGGGGCCGCGGACCCGCGGATGGAGAAATAGACTGGTCCCATACAGCCACCCGGATTCGGAATCTGGTCAGGGCGGTGACCCGGCCCTATCCCGGGGCCTTCAGCCATGCGGGGGACAGGAAGTGTATCTTCTGGCAGGTGAGCGAAGTGGAGATGAACGGGCAAGGGGCGCCCGGCGCCGTACTGTCCGTGGACCCCCTGATCATCGAATGTGCAAAAAGGGCCGTCCGGGTGGATTTCGGCCAGGTGGAAAACGGCGTATACATGACCGGGACCCAGCTTGCCGGTGAGCTGAACCTGATGCCGGGGATTCGGTTCGGGCCCAGTATCAGCAAGGTGGCGGCCGCGGCCCGGAAAAAAAGAATACTGATCCTGGGGGTGGACGGGTTTATCGGGAATGCCCTGAGTGAAAGGCTTCTGGAGAGCGGACGGTACGAGGTCCACGGAATGGACCTTCAGTCCAATTATATCCATCGTCTTTTGGGTTCCCCCGGTTTTTTCTTTGATGAAGGGGATATTTCCATTCACCGGGAATGGATTGAATACCATATCCGGAAATGCGATGTGGTTATCCCCTTGGTGGCCATTGCCACCCCCATAGAATACACGCGAAACCCCCTTCGGGTATTTGAGCTGGATTTTGAAGAGAATCTCCGGGTGGTGCGCTATTGTGTGAAGTACCAAAAGCGGATTGTCTTTCCGTCCACCTCCGAAGTCTACGGGATGTGTGACGATGATGATTTTGATGAGGACAACTCCCGGCTGATCTTAGGCCCCATTCGTATGCAGCGATGGATTTACTCCTGCTGTAAGCAACTGCTGGATCGGGTCATCTGGGCCTATGGGTTTCAAAAAGGGCTGCAGTTCACCCTGTTTCGGCCCTTTAACTGGATCGGTCCCAGGCTGGACAGCCTGGAATCGGCGCGCATCGGCAGTTCCAGGGCCATCACCCAGCTGATATTGAATCTTGTGCAGGGGACCCCCATTCAGCTGGTGGATTCGGGCCATCAGAAGCGGTGCTTTACCGATGTGACGGACGGGGTCGAATGCCTCTACCGGATTATCGAAAATCCCGGCGGCCGATGCGACGGCCAAATCATCAACATCGGAAACCCGGACAATGAGGCCAGTATCAGAGAACTGGCCGAACTGCTGGTGGCCCGGTTTAAGGCCCACCCCCAAAGTAAGGGATTTCCGCCGTTTGCCGGTTATCGCGAGGTGGAAAGCCGATCATTTTATGGACAGGGGTACCAGGATATGGCCCATCGACGGCCCAGTATCCGCAATGCCCGGAAACTGCTGGGCTGGACTCCCGAAATCGGGCTGGAGCAGTCCGTGGAAGAGACCCTTGATTTCTTTTTAAAGGAGGCCATCCGGTCCGAGGCGTTTCAGGTCGGGTAAGGGGTCATAGCAGTGTTCAGGTTTCAGGAAAAAAACCTGACACCCGAGCCCTGACACCCTGACCCAGACCTGGGCTACCCTGGTAGCCACCACAGAACGTGATATGAGCGAGAATTGGTTCAAAAGCTGCGAATCCCTTACGTCGCGCCAGGGCGGGTCTGATACCTGATGAAAGTCGGACTCAGAATCGATGTGGATACCTTCAGAGGCACCCGGCTGGGGGTGCCCGCCCTGGGTGAAGTACTGGCGGCCCATGGGGTTTCGGCCTCGTTTTTCTTTTCAGTGGGACCGGATAACATGGGACGACACCTGTGGCGCCTGGTTCGGCCCGATTTTTTGTGGAAGATGTTGAGGACCCGGGCATCCCGGCTGTACGGTTGGGATATTTTGCTGAAAGGGACCCTCTGGCCCGGCCCGGTCATCGGTGAACGGCTGGGCCATCAAATGCGATCCGTGTCCCAGGCCGGCCATGAAGTGGGATTGCATGCCTGGGATCATCACTGGTGGCAGACCCGGATCCATGAGGCGGACAGCCGGATCATACAGGAAGACCTTGAGCGGGGCGTGCGCTTTCTCACCCGGATTTTGGGCCAGGCGCCGGTCAGCTCGGCCGCCCCCGGATGGCGCTGCACTGAAGGGGTGATCAAAGAGAAGGCCCGGTTCCCTTTTTTGTACAACAGCGACTGCAGGGGTGAGACCCTCTTTTACCCGGTGGTTTCTGAAACAGCCATGTCGCCGGTGCAGATCCCGGTAACCCTCCCCACCTATGATGAGGTGATCAGCCGGGGCCGGGTGACGTCTGCAGGGTACAATGATTACCTGTTGTCGCTTCTAAAACCCCAGGGGCTCAACGTCCTGACCATTCATGCCGAGGTGGAGGGGATCGTCAAGCTGGATATGTTTGACCGGTTCTTGCGCATGGCCCACGCTGCCGGTGCTCAAATGGTGCCTTTGGGCCGGTTGCTGGTCCATGACCCCGAGATCACGCACAGCCGGGTGATCCAAAGGGAGATTGAAGGGCGCTCGGGATGGGTATGCTGCCAGGCCCCGGAAAGGGCCTGTCCATGACCCGTTCGGTCCCGGCCGTTATCGCGCTTTTCTGTCTTTTATACCTCCTGCCGCTGGGCCTCCGGCCCATGACCGTCCCGGACGAATCCCGTTACAGTGAGATCCCGCGGGAGATGATTGCCTCAGGAGACTGGGTGGTCCCCCGGCTCAACGGGGTCAGGTATTTCGAAAAACCGGTTTTGGGATACTGGGTGAATGCCGTATCCATCACCCTGTTCGGACAAAACCGATTCGCCGTCCGGTTGCCTGCGGCTCTGGCCACGGGCCTGTCCGCCCTGATGGTTTTCCTCCTGATCCGGAGATTCACCGGGACCTCTGAAGCCGGTGTACTGGCTGCCGGGGCGTATCTAACCTGCATAGTGGTTTTTGCCCTGGGGGTGATCAACATTTTAGACAGCCTCCTGACCCTGTTTCTCACCGTAGGTATGGGGGCCTTTTTCCTTGCATACCTGAGCGGACGGATGTGGACCAGAGTCCTTGGACTGGCCCTGTTGGGGATATGCTGCGGGCTGGCCTTCCTGGTCAAGGGGTTTTTGGCCTTTGCGGCGCCGGCGGTTGCAGTGGTCCCGTTTGTCATCTGGGAAGGCCGGTGGAAGGCATTTTTCAAGACCGCCTGGATTCCGGCCCTGGCGGCAGTGTTGGTGGCGCTGCCCTGGGGCGTCATGATCCATCTGAGAGAAGGGGACTTCTGGAACTACTTTTTCTGGACCGAGCATATCAGTCGGTTTTTATCCCCCATTCCCGGACAGCACCCCAAACCCTTGTGGTTTTTTATCCCGGTTCTGATCGGGGGCGCCCTCCCCTGGGCGGCCCTCATTCCCGCGGCCTGTCTCGGAGGGAAACGGTCCTGGTTCAGCGATCCTTTTATCCGGTTTACGGTGTGCTGGCTGTTTTTCCCCTTCCTCTTTTTTTCGGCCTCAAGCGGCAAATTGATCCCCTATATTCTGCCCTGTTTTCCACCCCTTGTGATCCTGATCACCCTTGGACTCAGGGAGTATCTTCGGTCTGGAAGACAAAAGGCCTTTACCTTCTGTGCCTCAGCGTTCGGCATTGTATTGGCGATTTTGACGGTTTTGTTCGTATTCATGGAGCTGACCGATTTTGCGGGGGGCAGGGTCTATGATCCCTCAGAGACTTGGAAATGGACCATGGCGGTGTTGGCGTTTTCCGTCTGGAGTCTCCTCAGTTTTTTCGCCCCAAAGGGATATAATGTCTGGAGAAAGCTGGCGATTTACTGTGCAGCCCCGGTCCTGGTGTATCTAAGCGTGCATTCGGCCCTGCCGAATCAGGTCCTGGAGGGGCGTGCCCCAGAGCGGCTCCTGGAGCGGAATAGGGAAAGAGTTCAGAAAGATACCCTTGTGGTGTCCGATGAATATCTGGTGCATGCAGTGTGCTGGATATTCAATCGACAGGATATTTATCTTTTTGAAAAGCCGGGCGAACTGGCCTACGGGCTGAAGCATGACCCCGAGGGCGACGCCCGCCTCCTTTCCCTGGCGCGTTTCAGGGACCTGATTGGAAGGCGCCACCACAGACCAAGGGTGGTCCTGGTGGTTGAAGCGGGCCGCTATGAAAAATATCTCCAATCGCTGCCTCCACCTGTATTTGAGGACCGGGACAACGGGGTGTTGTTTCTGGTGTTTTAGTTGACCCGATCCATATGGATCATCAGGTAGATTCCCAGGAACAAAAACAGGGCATTGGCCAGCCAGGCCGCGAGAAAGGGGGGCAGGACCCCGGCAAACCCCAAGGTCCGGGAAAGCCCCAGGATCAACAGATAGGCAAAACAGGCGGCGATGCCGATGGAAACGGCCACCGGCGGCCCCATCTCCTTTTTCCACAGGGCTATGGGGGCCCCCACCAGGGTCATGATCACTACCACAAACGGGAAGGCGAGCTTGATATTGATCTCCACAAAATACCGGGTTGCATCGTACCCCTCGTCCTGGAGTTCCTGGGCAAAGCGTTTGAGCTGGCCATAGCCCATCTCCTCGGGTTCTCTCTCCTGTCGTACAAAGTCGTCCGGTTTTTCGGGGAGTTTCAGGTCAAGGGTTTTAAACCGTCTGAGATTGTATTCTTCTCCCCCTTCCAGGGTTTGAGTGATGCCGTCCCTGATCTGCCATCTGTTGTTTTTCCAGACGCCCAATCGGCCGTCGACCCGTTTGATCAACCGGAAAGAAGCATCGAAAAAATACAAGGTGGGATCGATCATCCTCTGCTTTTCGATGTCAAACCGTTTAATCCAGTAGATGCAGTCGCTCCCTTTGTACCAGATATGATTCTGTCCGTGAAAGGTCCCCGGTGTTTCGTGTTTCACGTCCACCCGCCAGATTTCGTTGCCCGCGGAACTGCTGTGGGGGACCACCGTTTCTGAAAACATAAACAGGCCCACAGAGAGAAAAAAGGAGGTGATGATGAGGGGCTGAGTAATTTTCCAGGCATTGGCGCCGCAGGCCCTGAGCGCGATGATTTCGTTATGCTTTTTCATCACGCTGAACAGGATAATCACAGCGGTGAGCGTGGCCACAGGCAACATTTGTACGAAAATGGCGGGAATCTTATAACCGTAATAGGCAAACATGAGGCTTTTGGGGGCATCGGCCTTGATAAAATCATCTATGCCGCCGGTGACGTCGATCATCAGATAGACGGCCATGAAGATGCCTTCGCAGATGATCAGCAGCCTGAAAAATTCCGTAACCAGGTATTTGGATAAAACGCTCATATGCAGAATTTACCCTTTTTCAAGGATGATCCGGACCCGTCCCCTCATGTTCAGCCTGCTTGCCCGAATCCGTGCGTCTCGGCATCAGGAGCAGCGGAGGGGGACCCAGGGCCGAATCCGGCCACGGGCGCAGTCCGGTCAGGTGGAAGAATTGATCATTGCCCACCATCACATTGGTGCTGTTGGCTGCCACCGGTCTGAGGATGCCCCATTCCCGCACCCGGGGCCAGTCTTGAGGGCGTATATTGACCAAGACCGGGCCGTTTTCCGCCAGACGCCGCAGGCTGTGGGCCCCCTGACGGAAGAATGCTCCGTGATCTCCCTGGGCGCTGCCGAATTTCAGTTCATCGATTTCATCCACCAGAATGATCCTTCGCTTACCGTAAAAGCTCAGGCTCTGGTCATAGGCGCGCCAGTCCGCGATTCGGATCTCTGCGGGGAGGGGTTGCGGCATGGCCTTCATAAAGGCCCCGGTCTTTCGGTATCGGGCCACCACAGGAACGGTCAGGACCATGGCCGGTATAAGGAGAATGAGGACAATTCCGGTGGCAGCAGGGATCAGCCGCTTTCGAAAAACGGCTGCCCCCATTAAAAGCGCCCCGAGCAACAGCCCCCCCTGGGCCGCACCTACGGCCCAGTCCAGTCGATCTGAGGGAAGCATTTCCTGATGGTGTGCATAGTAAGACACTGCAGGGATAAACAGACCCAGGCCTATGGCGGTAATGCCGGTACACCATCCATGAGCGGCTTTTCCCAATGGTTCCGTAGATAGATACGCACCGAGAAGAAGTGCCGCTGCCGGATAGGCCGGCAGAATATAAGGCACCAGTTTACAGCTGCTGAGACTGAAAAGCCCCACCACCACCCCGATCCAGAGTATCAGAAAAAGCACCCCTTCAGAGGGTTCCTTTTTCCCGAGGTTCAGTGGATTGAACAGCGTTGCGGCCCTGACGGCCTTTGCAGCCGATGCCCGGAGGGCGGGAAAGAGGAGGGCGGACCAGAACAGCATGCCGAAAGGGAATATGGCCGGGAAAAACCAGAAAGGTTTGGCATGTTCTTCGCTGATCAGCCGGCTGAAATGCTGTGTCACCACATAAAAATGCCAGAACTCCGGATTGCGCAGCCCCACGGCGATGTGCCAGGGGAGGACCATGAGTGAGAAGATAATCAATCCCGGAACCCAGGCCATGTACCGCAACTCACGCCATTGTCTGTTCAGGATAATAAAGCCGAAAACGATCAGGCCCGTCAACACAATGGCCGCAATCCCTTTGGTCATGACCGCCAGTCCCATGCAGCCCCATGCTGCGCAATAGCCATACGTTTTTCCACGCCCCGGAGACGTCTTGTACCCCAGCCACCACGCCCCCCAGGTGGCGGTCAAAAACAGGCTGAACACCCCGTCAATAATGGGGAGTCTGGCCAGTACGAAGGGGACCAGGCTGGTGAGATAAATCCATCCGGCCATGACCCCGGCCCGGGGACTGAAAAAGCGTCTTCCCAGCCCCATGACCAAAAGGACTGTCAGGAATCCGGCCATGGCCGGCACACTCCTCACCGCCCACTCCGATTGGCCGAAAAGCATCATGGCCCCGGCGGTCAGCCAGTAAAAAAGAGGCGGTTTTTCAAAGTATTTTACATAATTGAGGCGGGGGGTGATGAAATCCCCGCTTTCGATCATTTCCCTGGGGATTTCCGCGTAGCGGCCTTCATCCGGGTCCAAGAGCGGATATCGCCCCAGAAAGGAAAAATACAACACCGCGGCCAGGGTCAGTACCACAACCGTGACCGTTCGCATGGAATATCCTTTGAAACCGGCGCTATCACTTTTTGGGTTATGGGATCTTTTCATAGGGCCATCAACCTGAAACAATAAAGTTTTGGATAGCAATTAACAAACTGGTCATGCACCCTCCTTGACTGCTGGAAGGCTGTTGTAATTTCGGATTGCGCACTCCTGAGCAAAGAAAGCTTCATGTTTTTAGACGCTTGTCCACTGCCGCTGTGACCTCTTCTACTGTGAGTTGTTTCAAGCAACGACTTATTTCGCTGTCTTCACACCCTTTGTGCCTGCAAGGTACGCACGGCATATCTTTGTGGACCACACTGTGTTGATTACCTTGAGGCGCCCACGAAACAGGTGAAGACGGGCCAAAAATGCTAACCGTGGGAATACCGAGTGCCGCTGCCATATGCATGCCTGCACTGTCCACGCCAATGAATAAAAAACACTGCTTTAACACTGCCGCAAGTGTCCCTATGGATGTCTTTCCCACAAGAGAGTACACCCCGTCCTCGCATCTGTTCATGATATGGGCGGCCCGTTCTTTTTCATCTGGGGAGCCGATGAGAACCACCGGAAAACCGTATTCTGTTCGAATCCAGTCAATCAATCGGCTGAATTTAATTCCGCCCCACTCCTTATATTGCCACAAAGAAAAAGGCTGTATGGCAATGACAGGCCGGTCCAGCAGAATCCCTTCTTTCTTGAACATGCTGGTGGCCATTTTTTGCCTTTTTAGCGGCACTTGAATCTCGGGACGGGTATCTTTTGTCTTCAGATGATAGAACTTCAAGAGGCTGAGATAATATTCTGCAACATGTTGGCGCGGGTCGTATTCAATTTTTGAGAGGCGTGTGAATATCCGGTTACGCCACAGGTTGTTATCTTGAGCATAGTATCCGATCCTTTGACGCGCACCGGAAAGAAAGGCCAGAATAGCGCCCCGGGTTCCCGTTCTCAGATCGATGGTGAGATCAAAACGGAACTTCCTCATACGCTGGACAAAATCCTTTTGATAGGCTATCTGGTGGAACAGTTTCCTTTTTTCCTTATTTATGGCAATCACTTCGTCCGCCCACGGGCAATCTTCAATCAGTTCTTTGGCTTTTTCCCGTACTGCAACAACTACTGTCGCTTTTGGAAAATTTTCACGCAGGGTTCTGATGCAAGGCGTTGTCAGGACCACATCCCCGATGTCCCCCAACTGAATCAGCAGGACGCTGTTGATGTTTTTTAAACGGCGAGCGTTCAAAGGTTTTACGTTCAAGGGTAAGCGCCCTTCTCACTTATGGATTTTTTTAATCTGGAAGGCCGTTAACCTGTCCATGGCGACTTCTCTATTGAAAAACGACAAATGTTGAGGATGCCGGATGTGGAAAACTCCCGGATAAGAGGCATGTTTCAGAGTCGCCCCACTTCCCAATGGCGGCTTAAAGTGCAGAATCTGCCTATTGTCAAAGGAAATAATCGAAGTCATTGGATGCCTGGACGACTTCTCCTTCTGAAGAAAGCTTTGAAAAACCCTCTTTAGACTTTCTCCTTTTTTCATTACGGATAAGGAAAAGTTCCCTATCCAATCGGTCCTTTTGTCTGTTTTTGATTCCCTCATGATAAAGGTGGTATTGAAGAGCTGAGAACCAGAGATTTCTACATTTTTTGCCATTGTGAAACAGCCTGTAGCAGATATCGGAATCTTCTCTGCCCCAGAGGTGATCAAATGTTTCATCATATCCGTCAACTTCATGAAAATCCTTCCTGAACATGGAAAGGTTGCAACCCCTAAGAGAAGTCTGGAATACTTTGGGCCTGGCCAAAATATTCCCTAACTTCGGGAATCGAAAGGCGTTTTTTCGATTCTTCAGCCCTGTTAGGTAAGCAGATGGGACGGTGAGGGAGCCTTTGGTCAGGACCTTTTTTGTAAAATCTTCAGGCAGGAAGGAACGCTTGCCCTGTAAAAACGTCTCCTTTTGGGCAAAAGATAGGTGGTCGGCAACAAACTCCGGGTGCAGAACCACGTCATGGTCTATGAAAATCAGGTAAGGCGTCTGTGAATACCATACCCCAAGATTTTTGATCCTGGCCTGCCTGATGCCCGAATCCCCATGCCGAACATGGCGCCACCGTAAGCAGGAAGGACCCAAGACTTTACTGACCGCCCTCGCTGTGTCCGGGCCTGATCCATCGTCGGCTATAATCACTTGTGAGGGTTTTACCGATTGCCTGCAGACGGAATCGAGCGTGACCTTTAGGGCTTCCGGCCAATTAAAGGTTGTGATGATCAAAGAAGCGTCTACGGCCTCCTTGTGGATTCTATCCGGTACCCGGCTTGAGGGTGACAAAAATGGTTTATCCTTCTTCTAAGTACTGTTGATGGAGCCTGATTTCCCTGAGCTTGGCGTACTTCAGGAAAGAGCCCCCGGCATTTAAAACGGAGATCATAAAGCCGTCAAAACCCTCCAGGATGCCTAATTCCAGTAAATAGGTCCGGACAAACATCCAGGCGCCGTGTGAGAAGGGAGAGAACCATTTCACTCCTCTTCCCGCTTTGAGCATATCCTGGGCGGCCAGGGTCGAATACCGATCCATTTTGTGTATGAGATCCGAATAACTCCTGAAGCTGCGATGCTCAATGATCAGTTCAAGCGCCTTGACCTTCCCATTTGAAATCCACTGCTCGTGAACAAGCGGGTCGTTGAATTGGCCCACTCTACGATTCACCAATCGCACGACCCGGTCGGGCCACCATCCGCAATGACGGATCCATCGACCATGAAAGAAGCTTTTTCTTAAAAAGCTGTAAGCAGCAATGGCCGGATCAGGTGCATCCGAAATGCTTTTCACCTTATTTCCCGTTTCCCTTGAAATCCATTCGTCTGCATCCAGTATCAGAACCCAGTCGTGCAAACAATGGTTCACGGCAAATTGCTTCTGTCCGGCATATCCGCGCCACGGCTCGATCAGAACCCTGGCCCCAAAAGCCTTTGCGATCTCAACCGTTCTGTCTCGACTGGCTGAATCAACGACCAAAACCTCATCGGCGAATGAGAGGCTGTCAAGGCAATGGGGGAGTCGTTTCTCTTCGTCCTTTGCAATGATGGCAACTGAAACCGGCATTTGGTTACATGGAAAAGGCGCATCCGCAGCGTTTGCCCTGCAATGCGGACCTCGTTTTTTTAACAGATAATATCTCAAAATACAACACGTTGACGCCCTTGACTTTTTTTATCCGTCACAGGAGGACTACTTTTGCCCATTTTTGAAAACCCCACAGCGTCCAGAAGCTATTGGTGGATGGACACTGCTTGGTTCTCCTCACATTGTGAAAAACGTGTCGTACTCATGGCCCTTCCCTGGGTTCAGAAAGGGGCTGGATGGCAAAATCAGCGGG
This sequence comes from Desulfobacteraceae bacterium, assembly GCA_041685955.1. GTDB lineage: Bacteria > Desulfobacterota > DSM-4660 > Desulfatiglandales > Desulfatiglandaceae > JAIPDZ01. The sequence goes on from JAWLET010000029.1 coordinate 15,077, forward strand.
TATGTCCAGTTTGAATACCCCCGGCGCCAATGTTTCATTGAATACCATGGTCTCAAGGTCGAGGCCTAATTCATTTTCGTCCCCCCCTTCGGCCCTGACTTTTCGGGCGTAAACCAGTTTTCCCTGGTATTCAAAATCCGAGAATGTCACCTGAATCTTTTGCCGGGGGAAAACAAGGGATTCAGGATGACGGTTTTCAGGACCCATATGAATGACCGTCTTTTCCTTCAGGTCTTCAGCGAGAAGGATGATTTGGTGCGCCTTTGGGGATATCGTCCAATGATAGGGAGGCAGGACCGGATAGGCCCTGATGATGCTCCATAAAATCTCATGATCCAGTGATATGCCCAGGTGTCTTGAAAGGCCCGGATCCCCCAATTGACCCAAATACAAACGCTTTTCAGGAAAAGAAAGGAGGCGGAGCCCGGCGTCGTTGATCAGGACGTGAGCCAGCGGTCGACCCCATGGATGAGTGATCTCGATTTTGATTCTAACGGGGTCCTGGGTTGCGGCAATCAATATGCGGGCATCAAGCCCCCTGTGATGCCCGCTGAGGGAGATGTTGCCCGATGAAAAAAGGGTGCTCACTGCGTTTTTCTGGGTCTCAAGGGTGGTGAGAACGGTGTTGATCCGCGCACGCTTCAAGGGCGGCCCGGGCCGCGAGATAATGGAGGGAGCACATGATGACAGGAGAACAAGGGCTGAAACCACAGCCAGGGTTCTGATTCGCCAATCTGGTTTGACGGGATTTGAAGAACCCTGCAGCCCCGACAGGTCGGGATCTACGCTTCGCTCCGACAAGCTGCAGGGAATCTCCCAACTGTAAGGAATTTTGACCATTTTTAGTGCGCTCGCTCACCCCGCAGTCCCGCTTGAACAGCAAGACGGGGAATCCGCTCGTTGACCATTTTCAATGGCTTTTCTTCAGGCGGTTTTGTACCTTGGTGATCTTCTCTTTTAATGCTGCTTCCTGGGGATGGTTCAGCGCCAGGGCCTTCTCATAATATTGAAGCGCTTTTTTATATTCCCCCTTTTTGGCGTAAGCGTCCCCCAGGTGCTCATGAATGGTGGGATCGTCTGCTGAGAGACCCACGGCTTTCTTTAGATAGTGAATGGCATCATCGTATAAGCCCTTTTGAAAATAGACCCATCCCAGACTGTCGATGATATAGCCGTTATCGGGTTTAAGCTTCATGGCCCGGAGGATAAGTTCCATGGCCGTCTCCAGTTTGACGCCCTGTTCGGCATAGGTATATCCGATGTAATTGAGGGCATCCGCATGGTCCGGTTCTATCTCCAGGATCTTCTCCATCTGCTCGATACAGGAGTCCTTGGCCCCGGTCTTGTCTAAGAGTACGCCCAGCCGGAACAGAAGCTCAACATTTTTTTCGTCTACGGTGAGTCCTTCCCGAGTGATTTCCATGGCCTTGTCATAGTCTTCTTTGGACTCATAGACAGAGGCAAGCATCAGATAGAGTTCAGGGTCGTTTTCTTCGGACGACAGGGTCTTTTCAAGCACTGCTATGGCCTCGTCATACCGTTCCTGGGCATGAAGCAGGTGGGCCATGTGGATCTGGGTGTTGAGAAAGTATTTGGATTCAGGGGCGATCTGGCTGTAATGCTCCAAAGCCTTTTCAATATCCCCCTTTTCTTCATAGGCAGCGGCGAGATAGAACCGCGATTTATGGTCGTCGGGCCAGGCCGTGACAATCAGGTCCAGTTCCGCTATGGAGTCATTCAACTTTCCCTGTCTGAGGTATAAAAGGCCCAGGGTCTGCCTTTCGCGGGCGCCGGGTCGTGACTGCTTCTTGATTTCCTCTGCCTGTGCCGTCGCCTTTTCTTTCTGGCCCAGTTTAAAATAAATGTCGATGAGCCGTTCCCTGGCGGGTATGTTGCCGGGAAACCGATCCAGCAGACGTTCATAGGTTTTTGCGGCCCGGGACACCCTGTCGGTCATCTGATACAGGGTCCCCAGGTCAAAAAGAGCGGGTTCCAGCGTGGGATTGAGTTCAAGGGCCTTTTCAAGGGCCTTTTCCGCAGCCTCATACCGGTCCGCTTCCAGATTGATTCTGCCCCGGTAATAATGGGCCACTACCATGTCAGGGTTTTGTGCCAGAAGCCTGTCCAGAAGGGACAGGGCCTCTTCAAATGCCCCGGTTCGGACCAGGATGGTGGTGAGAAGAAGCCGTACGCGCTGGTTTTCCGGCTCCAGGGCAATGATGCTGCGATAGTGTTGGATGGCCTTGTCGTCACGGCCGGTCAAGGCATACAGATCCCCCAAAAGGATGAGGGCCTGCACATCTTCTGGGCTTATCTCAACGGTCTTGATCGCATAATTCAGGGCCTCGGAATAGGCCTTGGTGCGTTTAAGGAGGAGGGCCATTTTTCGGTTCAAATAAGGAGATCCAGGATCCTCCTCAAGGGCCAGATGGAGATGGCGCCGGGCCTTTTTATAGTTGCCGAGGGAGATGGCGACAGAGGCCCTGGCAAAGTGTTCATAGGCCTGCTGAACGGTATCCTTGACCGGTCGCGGCGTGTCCTCTACGGTGGCGACCTTTTCTTTTTCCCGGGACATGGAGGCGCCGGTCGCGCACGCTGACAGGAGAGACAGCGCACACCAAAGGCTGAGCATAAGGACCGCAAGCTTTGCATGGCTGTACGGTCCCGGTGTTTTTTCTCCTGAAACAGCTCTTAAGGGATGGAGTGGATGTTCTGGATTCATTTTTTGATATCTTTGCGCTGAGTGCTGTGTTTACCCTTGAACTATCAAGGTCGGTTTTTGGCCCTGAGAAAAGGGACCATTGCCTATCTCAGATAATCCGAATATTCTTCTTCAAAGTTGGAGATATTTTCCTTGAGCCATTTCTTGATATTCTGGGTGATTTTTT
>JAWLET010000267.1:0-4060 GCA_041685955.1 Desulfobacteraceae bacterium
ATTCCGGCCTCCTTTTTTTCACGTAATTCTTCGCTCATTGAGGTCATCTTTTCCTGCACGGCCTTATCGACCATTTTCCCCATCATCTCATGCATTTTATCCATCTTTTCAGCCTTCTTAGAAGACATCATCCCTGCACTTGCCTTTTTTCCCGTATCCGATGACCCGGAAGCAGATTGACCGGGACCCTGCTGTTCCGCACACCAGACCGTGGACACCCAGATGATGGAGACAATCACCAAGACAATTCCTGTAACGCTGATTCTGTTCATAACATTTCCTCCGTAGTTTCTTGTGAATGGGGGATAAAGCCCATCCTGTTTGGGTTTTACAAAGAGATTTGATTTTCAGGATTGACAGAAAAAATATAAAAAGGAAATACATTACGCCTTGTATTCGGTGACATTCAAAACAGTATGCCCATATACGCCTTCCTGCCTGGATAAGGAGGTATTGTTCGCCCCAAAGGAGCATAAAAGTTGAGTTCAAACCGCGTAAGATCAGGTCAGCAAGGGAGGTTGGGCTGTTTTGAAGGGAAAAAGCGTATGGCGTATACGGCGGAGTCTTGACAATATGGGTACCAAACCGATAAACTATCGAACAGGGTAGATAAAACAGCCCCGGACATTCACATACCGTACCTTCCAGGGCACAATACAGGATAGACCCCATTTCTATGACTTGGGCTTTCTTCTATAGATGAAGTAACGGTGTTTTTCCGCCTGTCCCTGAAATCCAAAACCGAACGAATGTATGAGGAGAAAAGATGATGGAAGTAAAAAAGATCCTATGGCCCACTGATTTATCCGGAAATGCTGAAAAGGCGTTGCCTCTGGTAACCGCCTTGAGTGAGAAACTTCAGGGTGAAGTTCATCTGCTCTATGTGATCGAGGAACTTGCCCTTCACGAGCCCTGGTACGGGGAATTCGATTCCTCGCACATTGATAAAATTCATGACTGGGAAAGAAAAAAGGCCGAAGAACGATTGGACTGGGTCTGTGGTGAGCATCTCCAAGGTTGCCCCTTATATATCAAACACATGGCGATTGGAGACCCGGCTGATGAAATACTGAAAATCATTCCCAAGGAAGGTATTGATATGGTGGTAATGGCGAAACGGGGACGAAAAGGACGGTTTTCCTTCGGCAGCGTCACGGAAAAGGTGGTAAAAAATGCACCTGTTCCCGTAAGCGTCGTACCATCAGAATAACCCCTTAAAAAAGATGAAAGAGGACTCTTTCATTTAACACTTTGGTCACGTGTCGCAGGATGTGGCGAGAAGGAGGAATATTGTGAAAAAGACAGGATTTACAGTTTTATTGGGATTCATGTTAATCATTTTTCCGGCAAGCATGGCTTCATCTCATTGTGAAATCCCCTGTGGTATCTATGATGATCACATGCGGGTACACATGATTGAAGAGCATATCACCACCATTGAGAAATCCATGAATCAGATCATGGCGCTTCAAAAGGAAACTCCCGTCAATTACAACCAGCTTGTCAGATGGATCACCAACAAGGAGGATCACGCCGATAAGCTTCAGGAAATCGTGGCCCAATACTTCATGACCCAACGCATCAAGATGGACACCAAGAATTATGAAAAGAAGGTGACACTGTTACATCAAATGCTGGTATATGCCATGAAATGCAAACAAACCACCGACCTTTCCAACACTCAAAAGCTGAGGTCCCTGCTGAAACAATTTGAGAATATTTATTTCGATCACTCCCATTAGACGTCTTTCTCCATCCGTTACCTCCTGACCCCCACTGACCCTCTCCTCCCACTCTGTAAGGAAACCGGGTCAGTGGGGATTGCCGATGATCCTATAACGGTTTATAAGGTTCAGGGGTTCAGAGGTTCAAAGGTTTGCGGGTAACTCTCCGAGGCGTAAGCTCTACGAGTTGGAGGCATCGCCCGCCCCATATCCATATGGTCTTGTGGCTCAGGCCAGTAGATCCCTTTTCTTTTCTTCAAATTCCTGCCTGTCTATTTCTCCCCGGGCATACCGTTGCTTGAGAATATCAAGGGCATGAGGGGCATTAATTTGATCGAGTTTGGATTCGCCGGGCTTTTTCATTAGCCATTTGATGAGATAAACCACGCCGATGATCATCACAGCGGCAATGATGACCATAAGGATACCACTGAACCAACCTCCCCATCCCATCATGCCCGGGCCCATATGCCAGTCATCTCCCCTTGTTTGGGCGAAGGAAAATTCACAACAAAACAGGCTTCCAGTGGTTATTGAGGCGAGTAAGTACCAAAGTTTAAAGCCCATGAGCCCAACTCTCTTTCTGAGAGGCCTGTCTCATAACGGCCCCCCTCATAAAACGTGTGTTCCTTTTAGTAAATCCAGCGCATCCGCCCGGTCCGTTTATACACCAGAATCTTATCCACCAGAGATCCGTCCTGGGTCATAATTTCCGCTTCAAAGACATTGCCCTTCCCTTTGATTTCGGCCTGAAGACACCCCGTTTCTGTGCTTTATTTGCTGATTTTCAGGAACCGGGCGTTAATGGCGACAATCACCGTGCTGACCGACATCAGGACCGCCCCCATGGCCGGGGAAAGAAGCACTCCATACGCATACAGCGCCCCTGCGGCAAGAGGAATGGCGATGGCATTGTAGCCGGTGGCCCAGATCAGGTTCTGGATCATCTTCCGGAATGTGGCCCGGGCCAGATCCAGAATGGCCACCGCATCCAGGGGATTGCTTCTCACCAGAATAACGTCCGCCGTCTGCACGGCCACATCCGTACCCGCACCGATGGCAATCCCCACATCCGCCTGGGCCAGGGCCGGGGCATCGTTGACCCCGTCTCCGGTCATGGCCACCACCAGGCCCCTGGACTGGACCTCCTTGACCTTCTCCGCCTTATCCTTAGGCAAGACTTCAGCAAAGTATTCATCCAGGCCGATTTGATCCGCCACCCATTTGGCCACCAGTTCGTTGTCACCTGTAAGCATCATACATTGGATGCCCATCTGTCTGAGTCTGGAGATGGCTTCCTTTGATTCATCCCGGATGATATCCGCAAGTGCAACGGCGCCTTTGAGATCCCCGTCTATGATCAAAAAGACTACAGTTTTTCCCTGGGCGTTGAATTCCTCAACCCTTCCGTCTTCCATAGAGATCTCGTTTTCTTCCAGATAGCCGGGGCTGACAACCTGTACATTTTTTCCATCCACCTTGCCCTGGGCCCCTTTTCCCGGAATGGCCTTGAAATCTTCCACCTGCGGGGGATTCTTCACCGAAGCTGCAATTCCTTTGGCAATGGGATGTTCCGAGTGTGTCTCAATGGCGGCGGCATATTGAAGCAGCCCCTCTTCATCCATGTCCTCTGAGAAGGAAACCGTATCGGTTACCCCGAATTCGCCTTTGGTCAGGGTGCCGGTCTTGTCAAAGATAATGGCCTGGATGTTCCGCCCTCTTTCAAAGGAGGCCCGATCCCGTATCAGAAGCCCGTTTTTGGCGGCCAGGGCCGTGGACACGGCCACCACCAGGGGGACTGCCAGGCCCAAGGCGTGAGGACAGGTGATGACCATCACCGTAACCGTACGCTCCAGGGAGAAGGCGAAATCCCGGTGGATGACGGCCAGCCATATGATCAGGGTGATAGCCCCACAGCTCAGGGCGATGATGGTCAACCACAGGGCGGCGCGATTGGCCAAATCCTGACTTCTGGACTTACTCTGCTGGGCCTGCTCCACCAGCTCGATCATCTGGGAAAGAAAAGAATCCTTCCCCGTCTTTTGGACTTCCGTGGTCAAGGAGCCTTCCCCGTTAATGGCGCCTCCGATGACCTTGGCGCCCACCTCCTTTTCCACCGGTCTGGATTCTCCTGTCAGCATGGCCTCATTGACCCCGCTCTTGCCTTCCACCACTTCCCCATCCACGGGCACTTTTTCCCCCGGCTTTATAAGCACCTTGTCACCGGGTTCCAGTTCTTGGATGGGAACATCCCGGGTACTTCCATCGGGCATGACTTTGTGAGCGTCGGAAGGCATAAGCTTGGCCAGCTCTTCCAATGCCCGGCTGGCCCCCAT
>JAWLET010000268.1:0-4034 GCA_041685955.1 Desulfobacteraceae bacterium
TGTGGTGTTCTCCAGTATCCCGGCCAGTTCCTCGGGCGTGGCATAAGGACATCCCGGTTTGGCGTTGGTTAGACAGGAACTGAGGTGAATGACATCCGGTTTGATCTCGGATAGCTTCAGGGCCATTCCCATATTGGATCCGACGGTCCGGCCCGGACATTCGCACTTGACAAAAGCGGTCACCTGAGAGGGCTCCTCAAACTGTGCTTCTCCCAGGGCTGCGGCCTTCAGGCATCGCCATTCGCCCGGACACCCATATCCGCTGTCCATATAAGCACCACATCCCACGATCGCAACTTTTTTCATATCCGTTCTCCTTGATCATCTGTGATTTTTGATCCTATATCCCGGGTCCGTATTTTGGCCACGGTGTTTGGCGGTCATCCCATTCGACCCCGCCGCATGCGACGTCCGCCCCCGCGTCTCACCGGAGATCCCGGGCCCGGCATATCAAAATGGCCGCCTTCGATCTTGAGGATTTTGCCCATGACCAGGGCATCGGCCACAATGGCCCTGGCCTCGGCCAGAATACGTCCAAAGGTCTGACGGGAGACGTTCATGATGCGGGCCGCACTTTCGTGGTCAAGGCCCTGTACATCATTCAGTTTGATGGCCTCAAGGCCTTCAATGGAAAGAACGGCCTCTTCCCTTCCCCGCAACGGCACCCCTTTGGGGATAAAGGCGGTGACCGCAGGGTGTGACTGGACAAATCTGAGTTTTCTCGGCCTGGGCATTGCACTCTCCTGTTATGAGCCTATGCGCATAATAACATCCTGGCACCTAAGATGTAAAGCCATTACCGGGAGTTGTGGTCTCCAATTTCCGAGGGTCCCTGGAGCAGCCTCCTGAAACCCGTCGAAGATCCCGCTATCTGCGGGGAAACCTGCAACCTTTTCTTTTCCCTGTTGTTAAAACCCCTTTCGAAGCATCCGGGCATAATAAGTCCCCGAGGTATACAGGGCCCCGGCCGGATTGTGGGCCAGGACCCGGTCCTTGGCCACCAGCACGGTGGCAAAGGCCTCGCTGTATTTGAAAAACAGAGAATCATGGCCCACACACAGCCCCACCAGGATATTGAAATCGGTCTTTTCCCGGTTAAGGATGGCGGCCTGAACAATGGGACTGCACATGGTTTCAAATTGGCCGATTCTTATTTTTTCCTCCTCTTGAATCCCCACACGTTCCTTGGGTGTGGCGCCGGCCTTGCATACCACCGATACCACCTCAAAGCCTTGGGCCTCCAGGATGTTGTTGAGCGCCTTCGCCTCCGGATGCAGCCCTGCACAAAAGGCGATGCCCAGTTTCTGATAGCCCATTTTCCGGGCAAACTCACAGACTTCCTGTACTCTGGGCTTGACCGGATGAAATACATAGGGCTGAATATGCCGGTTATGGTAACACTCGGATTCCTGGATGGAGGCCATGCGGGCAAACTCATGGATCTCGGGCTTTTCGTATTCCCTGGCGGCCGTCTCGATCACATCCTTGTAATTTTTGGTGGGGCAGGAATCAGGTCCCTTCCCGTCCTTTACCCTGCAGATTCGATCTTTAAAGGTGCATGTGGCACATTCCGGGCTGTTTTCACGTTTCATGGGCTCTCCTTTCCATAGCACTTTGCCTTTCGTCCAAAATCACCTTTTTGCTTTGAACAGAACTTCGAGTATTGACACTGATATAACGGGTACATGGGTGTAAAGTCCATCAATTATGAAAACATCGATGGCAATTTCTTTCCGGTGATCCTCAAGAACTATGCCAAAAATTCAGTTTCTGGTAGAGAACAAAATAGCAAATCTTTGGCGTTGATTAAATGAGTTATCGTACTAAGCTGGATTCATAATTATAGAGAGCATTGATTTGATCCATCAATTTGATCAGTATTCTATTTTTTCCTTGACACCAATTCAAAATCGATTGTATGATTTTACTGCGTGAGTTTACAGCACTCTCACTCGAATTCGCGAATCATTCCCTTCTAAAAAACTGCTGAGGTGAGTTCTTCATCATTTTTGCCCGTTCTCGCGAATCTTTCCTTCTAAAATCTCCCGCGGTGTGCCGCTTTATCACTCTCACTTGAACTCGCGAAGCGTCTCATTCTACAACCCGTAAGTGTGTCACGGCATGTGAAGCGGACATATAGGGGTGTTTTCCCAGCCAATGGGCTAACTGTGAATCGTGAAGATAGGGCGATCACATGGATCAACCACGTCCGATCCAGAATCCCAGGGGATGCAAAATACCGTTTCACCGCCCCGCCTTAGAGCGGGGCAGTCACCAGATGCACATTATGGGAGTGGCCTTCACGTTTCATGATGGAAAGGAGGTAAGGACATGTACTTTTTACAATCTGATCTTCTGGAGGGGATGAGCCGGGACTTCGTCAAGGGGTTCATGGCCATCTCAGAAAAGGTATCTCTGGAGCCCGGGGAGTTCCTGTTCCAGGAAGGCGACCCGGCGGCTTACTTCTGGATTCTCCTCAAAGGGCGGGTAAAGCTGAGTATTGGCGAAACCAGCCATACCGTGTATTCCATTGGTCATCCGGGAGAGGCTTTTGGCTGGTCGAGCCTGGTGGATCGACCGGTATACTCGGCATCCGCCGAATGCCGCCTCCAGACCAAGGTGCTTCGGATCGAAGTCAGGAAACTGCACGACATCCTGATGAAAGACCCGGTGCAGGGTGCACATTTCTTTAAGAAGCTCGCGGCCGTGCTGGGAAAGCGGCTGCTCTGGTCCTACCAGATCGTCGACACACTGCAGCCTATGATGGAAGGGTCGTCCTCCTTTGGCTCGAGGACCGCGCTGGGAACAGAAATATCCATTCCATAGGCGCGTCCGCTAAGCTCGAAACCCAGGACCTCGGATTGCGGGAATCCGCTGTTACTGCCACAGCTGGAAAATGGGGAGATATGTCTCTTTCAGATGCCCCTGAAGGCCTTAGACCATCATAAGAATCAAGCATTTATCATTATTCCGAACAGCGGTTGTGCATCTCCTCAATACGCTTTGAACTGATATTTTCAATCATTTAAACTCTTCTCTTTATGAACCTAAATAGGCTCAACCTATCAGCGTTGTCAGAGAGAACGGAAGAATTCACAACAGAGGTTTTTCTTGACACCCGAATGTCACCTTTCGTACAGTTTTAAGAAAATCTCTCTTCATTTCCGCCACGGTACCTGCTCTGTGCTGTAAACGGGCAATTATATAAATGGTCAAATCATGTTGGCCAGAAAACATGCCATGGATTGAAGCAAAACAAGACAGGTTTCCTTTTTGAAGAACCCTGTAGCCCCGACAGGTCGGGATCTACGCCTGAGGCGCACAAGTCCGCTTCGCTCCGACAAGCAGCGGGGAATGCGCTCGCTCAGCATTTTCAAAGGGATACCCCTGTCACGGCCAGAAAAGGGATGCGGTCGGAAGGTATGACCCTTGAAACCCGGTCACTGATCTTTGAACCAGGAATGCGTTCTTGTTGAGACCTCTTCAAAGCGAAACATCCATTGGACCCTCAGGGAGAAAGGAGTCAGAAATGGCCGGAAAATGGATCCTCGTACCTTATAATTTCACGGACTATGATGAAAAGGTCCTGCACTATGTCATCCGCACATTTGCAGGTCAAAAGGCCATTCACGTCACCTTGCTTCACGCATACACCCCGCTTCCTGAACTGGACGGATATTCCCATGCCGGCCTGGGAAGCTTGAAGACCACCATGGCATCCATGTGGACCGAGGTCAGGGAAAAGGAACAGGAACTGAAACGGGTGAGGGCGGATCTGATTGACAATGGCTTTCAGAAAGATCAAGTCGGTTGCATGTTTATACCCAGGGCCAAGAATATTGGATCGCAATTGGTGGAAGTAGCGAGAAACGGCCCATACAACAGTGTGGTGATCTCGGAGAGGCCCAAGAAAGCCACCCGTGCATTTACCAGACGGATCCATGACACTCTGATCCGGGAGTTGCGTAATACGGAGATCGTCATCATCACCTGAGACCGAGCCGTTCTTTTCATTCCGGACAATTCCCCCTGGC
>JAWLET010000269.1:0-3987 GCA_041685955.1 Desulfobacteraceae bacterium
TCAGGTGACGAACGACCCGACTTGTCAAAATTGTCAAGGAAGATACGGTCTGCACCATGGGATGAAAGGAGGTTTTTTATGTTCAGCATTGTGCGCGTCGATATGACGGATCTCTCGATCAAACACGAAGCCGTTCCCGAAGCCTACCAGGGACTGGGGGGAAGGGGGTTGACCTCCACCATTGTGGCGAGGGAGGTGAATCCCGGTTGTTCACCCATCGGCCCCAATAACAAACTGATCATCGCCCCCGGGCTTCTGGGCGGCACCAACTGCGCCAATTCCGGCCGTATCTCAGTGGGGGGAAAGAGTCCCCTGACCGGCGGGATCAAGGAGGCCAATTCAGGGGGTCAGGCCGGTCAATACCTGGCCCGCCTGGGCATTGCCGCCATAGTAGTGGAAGGACAACCACCCCGGGACAAACTGTTCAAACTCTTTTTGAGTAAAGATCACAGCGAAATCTCCCCGGCAGATGAGTTGACAGGCAAGGGAAACTATGACACCGTAGAGCGCCTCAAAGATGAATTCGGTGTGGATTCCGCTTACATCACCATCGGTCAGGCCGGTGAATGGAAACTAAGCGGGGCCACTGTGGCATTCACGGACCGCGAGCTCCGGCCCACGCGTCACGCCGGCCGGGGGGGCTTAGGTGCAGTGATGGGCTCCAAAGGGCTCAAGGCCATTGTGGTGGATCCTGCGGGCGGGGAATCCGCACCCATCGTAGACAAAGACGCATTTAAGGCCGCGGCCAAACGATTTGCCAAGGCATTGCAGGATCATCCGGTGACCAGCCAGGGGCTCCCCACCTATGGCACGGACATCCTCATCAACATCATCAATGAGGCCGGAGGCCTTCCCACCCGCAACTTCAGCGCCGGCCGATTCGAAGGGGCGGACAAGGTGGGCGGCGAAACCCTGCACAAAATCACGGTGGAACGAAAAGGAGACCCCACCCATGGGTGCATGCGCGGGTGCATCATCAACTGCTCCGGCATCTATGTTGACCAAAAGGGCGGGTATGTCTCCAAATGGCCCGAATACGAGACTGTGTGGGCCCTGGGACCCAACTGCGGTATCGACGATCTGGATGCCATTGCCCGCATGGACCGGGCATGTGATGATTTCGGAGTGGACACCATAGAAATGGGTGCCGCCATGGGCGTGGCCATGGAAGGAGGCCTCAAGGCATTCGGGGATGCGGCAGGGGCGGAAGAAATCCTGTCCGAAGTGGGAAAGGGGACGCCCCTGGGCCGGCTGATCGGTTCGGGCGCCGGGGCCGTGGGCAGGGCCTTCGGCGTGAGCCGAATCCCGGTGGTCAAAAATCAGGCCCTTCCCGCCTATGATCCCAGGGCCGTAAAAGGCGTGGGGGTGACCTATGCCACCTCCCCCATGGGCGCGGATCACACGGCCGGGTATGCAGTGGCCACCAATATCATGAAGGTAGGGGGGTATGTGGACCCGCTGGTCTCCGAAGGCCAGGGCAAATTGTCCGGCGATCTCCAGACCGCCACAGCGTTCATTGATACGGCAGGGTTGTGTCTTTTCGTGGCCTTTCCGGTGCTGGACAACCCGGATGCCTTTACCGCCGTAGTGGACATGGTCAATGCCAAGTACGGACTCAGCCTGACCGGAGACGATATCGGTGCGCTGGGCCAGAAAATCCTGGGCATTGAACGGGACTTCAATGTGCGGGCCGGAATGGGAAAGGCCGCGGATCGGCTGCCGGAATTTTTCACCACTGAAAAGCTCCCCCCCCACAACCAGGTCTTTGACGTTCCCGAAGCTGAACTCGATTCGGTGCTGTTGTTCAAATAATCCCATCCCCCGCCTCAAGATATGGGGCGGGGACCCATCTTGGGTCTTGTTCATCCGAAGGGTCAACCATTATGTTGAGAAGCATTATCGGAGATGGTATCGAATCCGTCCTTTCCAAGATCGCCCCGTTTCTCCACCACCACCACATAACCCCCACCGTCCTCACCCTTACCGGCCTGGCCGTCAACTTTATCGGGGCCATATTCTATTACCACGGGTTCATGGTCGCCGGGGGATTTGTCATCCTTTTTGCGGGCCTCTTCGATATGCTGGACGGAGCAGTGGCCAGGGCCGGGAATCAGGCCACACCATTCGGGGGATTCATGGATTCCGTGGTGGATCGCTATTCAGACTTCGTCATTTTCGGCGGGGTTCTGGCCTATTTTGCAGCCAAGGCCGATGTACTCATGACCGTCCTCACCGCGGTGGTCATATGCGGGGCGTTTCTCATCAGCTATGTCCGTGCCCGGGCTGAACTGGTGATTGACAAATGCAGTGTGGGACTCATGGAAAGGCCGGAGCGGATTATTCTCCTGGCCGCAGGGTCCATCTTCGGGTTTCTCCACGCCGCTCTGTGGGTCCTGGCCGTCACCACCCACATCACGGCGCTTTATCGCATCGATTACACCCGGCGCGAGGCCGCCAGGGCCTCGCTGGAACAGGAACAGACTAAAATCTATCGTAATGCGTGAATTCTGAGATCTCACGGCGCTTGGGGGCGGCGGTGTCCTTGGCAGGATATCCCACCGGGATTAAGGAGACCAGTTCATACCCCTCGGGCACGTTCAACACCCCTTTTGCCTTATCCTGATCAAAAAGGCCGGTGATCACGGTCCCCAGGCCCAGGTCATGGGCCGTAAGGCAAAGACTCTGCGTGGCAAGACCCAGATCGAACATGAACCAGTCTCCGAATTTGGTGGTCACCTCTCCCTTATAATACCCGGAACTGTTCAGCTTGCCGCACACCGCCAGGACCACAGGGGCCTCTGCAAAGTGTTTTCTGGCCGGATTGGTCTTGGGAAGGACCTCCGCAAGGTCCTCTTTTATCCCCTGGTCCCTCACCACCACGATCTCCCAGCACTGGGTATTGGCCCAGGAGGGGGACCACTGGATGGCTTCCAAAAGCCGGTTCAGCTGCTCGTCGCTCACCTCCTTGGCCTGATAGCTGCGAACGCTGCGTCTTTGTTTGATGATGTCCATCAGATCACTCATGGGTCTCCTCCTTGAAAAAAATCAAATGGTTTTTTGCGAGTTAAGGGCGTTGCCTACTTTCTCACCCGAAGCGAAAAAAAACACGCCTCAAGACTTGACCAAAAACAGCCGGTTTTGTCAATCTATTTCAAGGTAAGGGCCGATTTTCGGTTTGGCGATCATTGATTCTCGTGGTATGATTGGTTTTTATGGAGTGAGAAAAAAAACAAACAAACGCATATTTTTACGGGAGACGAGGGGATGGGTCAGCAAAACGTGATAGATCTTAATTCGGATGTGGGAGAGAGTTTCGGACTTTACAGACTGGGCCTTGATGAAGAGGTCATTCCGCTAATCACCTCCGCCAATATCGCATGCGGCTTTCATGCCGGGGACCCTTCGGTCATGCGGCGCACCGTGGCCCTGGCCAAACAATACGGTGTAGCTGTAGGGGCCCACCCGGGGCTGCCGGACCTGATCGGGTTTGGAAGACGGGTGATGGATACCACCCCCGAAGAGATCCAAGATGATGTCACCTATCAGGTGGGCGCCCTTCAGGCTTTTGTGACTGCACAGGGCATGACCCTTCAGCATGTGAAGCCCCACGGCGCCCTGTACAATATGGCAGTGGCCCACCCTGAAATGTGGGGGGTCATCGCAGAGGCCCTTGCCGCCGTAGATCAAAATCTGATCCTGGTGGCATTGGCCGGTCCCAACCGAAAGACCATTGAAGCCATACCCGCCCGCACCGGGATTCGCGTGGCCTTTGAGTTTTTCGGAGACCGGGCGTACAACCCGGATGGATCCCTGGTGTCGAGACGCGAGCCCGGCGCGGTGATCCATGATCATACTCAGGTGGCCGAACGGGTGGTGAAAATGGTAAAGGAAGGCACGGTCACGGCCCGGGACCAAAGCGAGGTTCAGTTGGAAGCGGACACCATCTGTGTACATGGGGATAACCCCGAGGCGGTGACCCTGGTCAGA
>JAWLET010000270.1:0-3984 GCA_041685955.1 Desulfobacteraceae bacterium
CAAAAAAGGCCAATACTGTTAGAATCGGATAGATTAATTGCAGGTTATGAATGGAGACTATTTGAGGATGCAAAAAAGATATGGACCCAGAATCTGACCGGGAATCCCGAAAGCGGGCATTATAAAGAAAAAGGAATTCCCCCATGCCAGGGCGTTTAAGCGACCCGGTTTTGATGATGAGCCCTGGGAGTGAAGTCCGTTTAAAAGGCCTCGGATTTTACTACGGGTAGATCATGATGGGGTCAAATTCCGTATCCCGCTTCACCCGTTGGCGCACCGCCTCGGCCTCCAAGGGATTGTAAAAAGGACCCAGAAAGACCCGGTGCCACACATCCGACTTCAGACTTACCTCCCGGATCCATGAGTGCAGGCCTTTTCCGTGAAGCTGGTGAAGGGTGTGTTCCGCCTTTTTCCTGTCCCGGAAGGAGGCCACCTGAATCTCTATCACGGTCGGCAATACCCGAGGAAACTCGGGGTTGGGCATTTGTGCCACCAGATCCCGGTTCAATCGATCCACAAGGGCGATGGTGGCCTCCTCGCGCAGATGCAGGCCGGACCGAATGACAGCCGGTGCAATCCCGAACAGGCCAATGGGGAGCCCCCCTTCATGGGACCGTCTGACCATGGTTTTTTCCCACCGGGTTTTTCCGGTTTTGCTGTGGACCACCCGTATTTCCACTTTAAGGGCGATCTGGGCGTAAATCCCGAGATAATATTTGTCTAAGGCCTTGACCCTGCCGTGAATGAGCAGGTCGGCGTGTAATATCTGGCCCAGTTGCTTGGGGGTCAGCTCTGTCCACGGTTTGTCCGAGCACTTTTCGGCCATGTGAAGGGCCTGATCCACCCGGTCGAGCTCCAGGTCATAATAATTAAGGGCACTGAACTGGCTGTAAAAACTCTCCCGGTTCAAGACCTCAATGTCCGGAACATCGGTCTCATTGACAAAGGGGAGAATGGCCACCATGCCGGGATTATGCGGCTTGGACATCCATCGGGCAAGTGCGGGGCCGGAGCTTGTCCCGTCGTTCAAAGATGAACATGCCAGGAAAAAGGCCCCTTGGGCCAGGACCAGGAGGATGATGGCAGTGGCGCACGGGAAGGGCCGGATTCTCATGATGGTTGTGGTCCTGCGCCGGGCATTTTATTTACTTGCATGCGGGCATTGTCAATTGACGGGCTGCCTCGTACTTCCCAAAAGGCGGCGATGAAATGCACTGGGTCATGTAAAGAAGTATAGGAAAAAGCGGATGGGGTGTCAAAGCGGAAAAGTGGGGGGAAACCGGAAAATCAAGGGCTGTCTAACGGTCCGGGGCGATAGGACTGTAAACAGGTTGTCGGAATTGTAAATGAACCCCATGTCGATATTGGGCATAACCATGTACAATCAGCCCTTTTTCTGATATAAAAAATCATGGCCGGTATACATGATTAGCCCTTTTGATGGGGAAGCCAGTGACGCGCATTTTGATCCTCTACCACTCCCAGAGCGGAAATACAAAAGCCATGGCCGAACAGGTGGCGCACGGCGTCGAGTCCATTGACGGTGTCACGGGAGATCTTAAACCGGCTCCGGAAGCGACCCTGGAGGACCTTTTAACCTGCGACGGACTGGCCATTGGGTCGCCTGAGTATTTCGGCGCCATGGCCGGCAGGGTCAAGGACTTTTTTGATCGGACCTATGAACCGGCCAGAATAGATAAGCGGATCTTCAAAAAACCGTACGTGGTCTTTATCAGCGCCGGCAATGACGGTCGCGGGGCCTTGAGCCAGATCGAACGAATCTGTCTGGGGTATCCCATGAAGAAAGTTTACGAGCCGGTCCTGGCCCGGGGCGGGGTGACCGACAGTATACTCAGTGAGTGCGAAGCACTGGGAAAGACCATCGCCGCCGGGTGCCAGGCAGGAATCTACTGAAAATATTGATTGCCTGGACGTGCTTTGCTACAATATGGAAAAAGACGTTAAGTAGAAACAAAAAAAGGAAAAATCATGACCGATGAAAAGAGTGAAAACCTGGCGGTGTTGATCGATGCGGACAATGCCCAGCCTTCCATTCTGGACGGGCTGCTCTCAGAGATCGCCAAATACGGAACCGCCAATGTCAAGCGGATTTACGGGGACTGGACCCTGCCGCGCCTCAAGGGATGGAAGGAAGTGCTGCTGGCCTATTCCATCCAGCCCATACAGCAGTTCGGATACACCACGGGGAAAAATGCCACTGACAGTGCACTGATCATCGACGCCATGGATCTGCTTTACACGGGCAGGTTCGACGGGTTCTGCATCGTATCCTCGGACAGCGATTTCACCAAGCTGGCATCCAGGATCAGAGAAGCCGGTCTTTTGGTCTACGGGTTCGGGGAGAAAAAGACCCCCCAGCCATTTGTTTCCGCCTGCGACAAGTTCATCTTCACCGAAGTGCTTCGCTCTAAAGACGACCAGCGTGACAGCATAAGCCGCAAACCGGTGAGCCAGCTCAAAAAGGATACCAAGCTGGTGAATCTCCTGCGGAACGCCGTGGATGCCTCTTCGGACGATTCCGGCTGGGCCCACCTGGCAACGGTGGGCAGCTATATCGCCAAGCAGGCCCCGGAGTTCGATCCCCGCAACTACGGCTACAAAAAGCTGGGGGAGCTTGTGGCGGCCACCAAATTGTTCCAGATAGCGGAAAAACCCGTGGGAGAAGGCCCTTCCAAGGCGGTCTATTTGAAGCACGCCCGAAAGAAGTGAGCCAAAATAGAGGACTAAGGCGGGTTAATGGGACTTTTCAAAAACTTTTTTAAGCCGAACGCGGAAAGACACGAGCAGCGGGGAGACGAATGCGTCAGGATTTCGGACTGGGGCAGGGCCAGACTGGCCTATGAAGCGGCCCTGGACGCTGTGGACGGGGGAGGATGTGATGATCCCCAGGCCGGGTCCAGAATCCAGGAAAAGCTGGACAAATCCGTGGACGCCCTGTCTCGCGAACATATACAGACCGCCCGGGACCTCGTGGAATCCGGGTATGCGGATGATGCCCGGGAACTGCTGGAACTGGCCCGGGGCTTAACCCGGGATACGGCATTGCAGGCGGAGATTACCCGCAACCTGAAGAAAATCGCATCCGCCGCAGCAATGGACATCCTGCAGGAAATGGATCCAGAGGCGTTTTCTGAGCCCCGCGATCATGAGGACGCCGAAGCGGATGACCATGAAACCTTTACGGCCCTGTTAGGGGCCCTGCCCGAAGACGTCCAATCCGCCTATCTCTCCTACGGCCCCGCATTTCAGGCCGGGTATGTGGCCTTGAACCAGGGGGATTTTGAGTCTGCAGCCCGGGCCCTGTCCCGGGCCATGGAAGCGCACCCGGAGCCGGAATCCTTCATCCCCCTGGAGCTGGGCACGGCCCTTTTGAATTTGCACCGGCTGGAGGAGGCCCAACCCCTGATCGAGACCTTTCTGGCCCATCATCCGGACGCGCTTCCGGGATATCAGGTCTGTTGCGAAATCTTATGGGAGAAGGGAGACTTTGATCGGGCAGAGGCCCTGTTGGGGTCCTGCCCCGAGGACCTTCACCATTCCTGGGGATTTGTACTCCTCCGGGGGGAAACCCTGTCTCAGGCCGGAAGGTTTTCGGAAGCAGCGGGCTTTTACGAAACGGCCATGAACGCCCATGGACGGCACGACGCGGTGATGAAGGCCCTGGCCGCGGTCTATGAGACCTTGGGCCGGCCTGAAAAGGCCCGGGGCCTCTATCAGGAGATCATGAACCAGTGCCGAACCTGCCATACAGCGGTCGATCCGTTTGTTCTCAGGAAACTGGCGGATATCGGCTTTGAATTGGGGGAATACACCCCGTCCGTACTGGAATCCTACCTCTCTTTGGCCCAGGACGACCCAGGCCATCGCGCTTTTTACTTCAACCGGATCAGTCGCATCTATGCCCACATGGGCAATGATGTGGAGGCCCGCCGGTTCGAGGCGTTTGCCCGGAAGGCCCAGGCG
>JAWLET010000030.1:0-17527 GCA_041685955.1 Desulfobacteraceae bacterium
GCTGGTGAACAGCTTCAAGACCATGCTGGGCCAGGACATGCTGGCGCGGTTCATGAACGGGGATTTCTCCAGGACAAACATCGTGCTCAGGACCCATCTCTCCAGTTCCAGAGACTTCCTCGCCACCCAGACCCGTATCGAGGAACATCTCCGAAAGCACTTCCCTGGCAAATTCTCCTTTCAAGTGACCGGGATCGGCATTGTTATTTCCCACAGCAGCCAGCTCATCACCGAAGGTCAGGTTAAAAGTCTGGGACTGACCCTTATTTTGGTATTCGCCATCATGTTTCTGTTGTTCATGTCCTACAAGGTGGGAATCATCGGCATCCTTCCCAATTGCTTTCCCATTGTGGTCAGTTTCGGGGTGATGGGGTGGGCCGGAATCCCGCTTTCCCTGGCCACCAGTCTGATTGCCACCATTGCCATCGGCCTGGCAGTGGATGACACCATTCACTACCTGGTGGGGTATAACCGGGAGTTCAAAAAAAACCTGGACAAAGAAGCCGCCCTTGGGAAAACGGTTCGACACATCGGGCGACCCATCATATTTACCACCCTGACCATCAGTCTCGGGTTTTCCGTTCTCATGGGGTCCAGTTTCAAACCCACTGCGGTGTTCGGCCTTATGATGGTCATCACCACGTTCTCGGCGTTGGTGGCTGACCTGATTCTCCTGCCGTCTCTGATGCTGCATGTGGAGCTGGTCACCATCTGGGATCTCTTGAAGCTGAAACTGGGAAAAGACCCCCAGAAACGGATACCGCTTTTAGACGGCCTGTCTCGCGGTCAGGTTCATTATGTGCTCATGGCAGGCGCCATTAAGGCCCACCAGAGGGGTGAAATCATCTTCAGGAAAGGAGAGGTCAGCGACTCCATGTATGTAGTGGTCTCAGGGGAACTCCAGGTGATTGCCGCCCCGGGCCTGGGATCACAATACCCCGGCCAAGGACCAACCCAGGTCATCGCCACCCTCCAGGTGGGTGACGTGGTGGGTGAGATGGGAATGATTCGGTCGTGTGAACGGTCCGCCACTGTGGTGGCGTCCAAACCCACCGAACTCCTTCAAATCAATGAAAGGATGGTCAAACGGCTTCAATGGCTGTATCCACCCACTGCCCACCGGTTCTTCTTCAACCTGATGAAGGTCCTCTGCGACCGCCTGGAAAGCTCCACAAAGGCCTTTCTGAACCAGACCGTCACAGACCCGCTGACCGGGCTGCACACCCGGGATTACTGCATGGGCGTCTTAAACAGGGAATTGGCCCTCACCCAATCCACACAGCGAACCTCCCCGCTCTCCTTCTTTGTCATGACCCTGGACGATCTGCCAAGGATAACACTTCAGAACGGCTATGAGACCACGGATGAGATTTTGAAGGAAACCGGACGGGTGTTGAGGCAAAAGGTCCACGACCCGGAACATCTGTGCCGATTCGATGCCCATCAATTTGCCGGCATACTTCCGGGATTCGTACTCAAAGAGGCCGTGGCCCTGTGTGAACAGATCAAAACCCACCTGGAAAACCATCCATTGGACAGCAACACGGAGACCATACAACTTCAGGTCAAGTTCGGGGTGAGTTCCACGGAACAGGCGGCGAATACGGACCCCCATTCATTAATTGCCGCCGCTTTTCGCGCGCTACAGGGGCAAACAGGATCGGAGAAAAAACCGTAAGCAAATGGCTTCCCCCGACATCCATGAAGGGGTGCGGGTCGGATTTGTGCGGAAACGACCTGCGGCGTCAAGCAAATTCCGGCCCGGCCATTATATTCTCTTGAACAAATATCTGTATTTGGTTATACTAAAGATAAAAATGATCACACAATGGAAACAATGACCAAAGAAAAACAAATAACCATTCTGGGCGTGGGCAATATCCTTTTTTCCGACGAGGGACTGGGGGTCCGGACCATCGAGGCCCTGGATGCGGCGTATACATTTGCGGAAAATGTGAGCCTGGTAGACGGGGGGGTGTTGGGCCTCAATCTTCTGGCCACCCTGTCCGACGCTGACCATCTCATTGTGGTGGATGCCATCCGAAACGGCGGGACACCCGGGACCCTGTACCGGCTTGAAGGGGAACAGATCCCCAGTCGCATCCTGGCCAAAAATTCGCTTCACCAGATAGACCTGTTGGAGTCATTAACCTTGTGTCAGGCCTTGGACCGGGTGCCTGAAACAGTCATCGTGGGTGCGGAACCCAGGGATATCGAAACCCTAAGCCTCGAACTGACACCGGTGGTCAAGGAAAAAATTCTCGATCTCATCAACATGATTTTCATAGAACTGGATCGTCTCGGGGTCGATTATCAGGCCCGCCAATCCTCACACAACCGGAACCGGGTAAAAACCTCCACACAACCCATCGGCGTCATTCATCATCAGACGGAGTAATTGCATATGTGTTTAGCCATACCGGCCAAGGTCATTGCCCTAAACGATGCCATGGCCACCATTGATATGGAAGGGGCCCAAAGAGAGGCCAGCACCCTTCTTCTCGAGAACGTGAATATTGGGGACTACGTGATCGTCCATGCCGGATTCGCCATTCACAAAATCGATGAGGCAGAGGCGCAGGAATCCCTGAAAGTGCTCAGAGAGTTGGCTTCCGTAGCAGAAGAAGCCGGATAAACGATACTTATTTCCTTGACAGAAATCTTTTTATTTTACTATACTGTCAATAGGATTTGAGTGGTGAGATGAGGTCTCATCTGCACCCGAACTTGTAAAATTTCAGGGTAAAGGAGGTGAAAAAGCGGATGAACAAAAAGATGATGTCCCTATTGGCGGTCATTTTTTCTTGTACGCTCTTTCTGGCAGTGGGGATGCTGACAGCAGCAGAGGATGTCCCGGACGAAGTGGAGCTCTGTCCCGAAGCAAATGGGTTTGAAAGAATTCTGAAGGGACCGGTTAAGCTCACCCATAAACAGCATGCCGAAGATTACAAGGTCGCCTGTACCGAGTGCCACCACGAATATGAGGATGGCAAGAATGTCTGGAAGGAAGGTGATGAGGTAAAGGCCTGCAGGGATTGCCACAAGATGGAGAGGACCGAGCAGGACGGCGCAACCGTGTATAAACTGAAAAACGCGTATCACAAAAACTGTAAAAACTGTCACAAGGAGCTGAAAAAAGAAGGCAAACCGACCGGACCTTTCAGAAAATGTAACGATTGTCACGAAAAGAAGAGCTAACAGGCTCTTTATTGAACCTTATACATAGCCAATGAAAAAGCCGCTCCTTTACGGGGGCGGCTTTTTCATTGGGGCTCCAGAGCAAAAAAAAGCGGTACCCCATCTATATCCGATATGGCACCGCTATTAAGGCATTCCCCAAAAAGCGCTTATACCTCAGTGACGGTAATGGCCTCCTGCTCACAGACCTCCACACAACTTTCGCACCCTAAGCACTCTTCGGCGTTGACCGGTACGGACTTGCCATCCTCCATTTCAAATACATCCACAGGACACACCTCAACACACTCTTCGCACCCTTCACATTTGTCTTGATCCACAACAACTTCATAACCCATTTGTTTACCCTCCTAAGATAATAATATACGTCAATAAACTTATGAATTGTAATAATACCATGCAACCCGCGCGATACCTAACAGAGTAAATTTTACCTGTCAAGCTTTTTTTGGAAACGGCCATACATGGCAAAAGAGAAGGCCGTTCCCGGACCTGAAACGGCCTCCTTCAATCCAAGACCAGTTATCTGACAGCGGGACGGTTATGCGGTTGCCTCTTCTTTTACAGATACCGCAACCTTGTACAAAACAGTCAACACCAAAAAACCTGTGGCCAACACACCGATGGTAATCAGTACTTCCGGCGTTGTGGGCCAGTATTCGGTGACCGTATGAAAGGGATTGGGTGTAAAACCGGCTACGATCAACCCCAACCCTTTGTCAATCCAGGTGGCCGCAATGAGAACAGCGCAGGCCACGGCCAGGGTCCCTTCATTCCTGCGGGTGGAGGGAACCACCAGCAGTATTAGAGAAAGGACGGCGAATACCGCAGCCGCCCACATCCACGGCGCCAGGTTTCCAACCCCTCCCAGCCCCTTGAACAGAAACACTATGGGATGCATATGCCCGGGGATCTGGCTGTAAAATGCCGTGAACAGTTCGAGCAGGAAAAAGAACACATTGATCAGCATGGCATAGGTCACAATTCCGGCCAGGGTTCGGATCTGCTCCTTTCCCGGGTCGAATGTGGTCACCCTTTTGACAATGAGACACAACAGGATCAGAAGCGCCGGGCCGGCACAAAACGCCGAGGAGAGAAAACGAGCCGCCATAATGGCGGTCAGCCAGTAATGCCTTCCCGGAAGACCCGCGTACAGAAATGCCGTCACCGTGTGAATGCTGAAGGCCCAGGGGATGGAGATATAGATGAGAACCTTTATCCATTTCTGATATGCGAGCCCCTTGCGCTCCGCAGTGAGGACATTCCATCCGATGACAATGTTAAGCAGCATATAGACATTCAAAACGATCATGTCCCAGAAAAGAATGGAGTTGGGGGTGGGATACAGAATCACATTCATGATTCGGACCGGATTCCCCAAGTCCACAAAAACGAACAACAGGCACATGACAATGGAGGCCACCGCCAGAAACTCACCCAAAATGGTGATCCGCCCGAACGCCTTGTAATCATGCAAATAATAGGGTAACACCACCATAACCCCGGAGGCGGCCACGCCCACAAAATAGGTCAATTGTCCGATATACAGCCCCCATGACACATCCCTGCTCATCCCGGTTACTTTCAACCCTTCAAAGAATTGATAGAGCCAGCATCCCAGGCCGATCCCCATCAATACGAGTAGAAATATGAGCCATCCCCAGTATCCCTGACTTCCTTTTAGTGCCCTGTCAAGCATTAGTCACCTCATATAATATAAAATATGTTAGGTTCAGTACCCAATTCTGGTTTTCGCCTGATCGTATAATGCTCTTGGAGAAGCGTTCTCACGTTTGACTCCGGATCGTTCAGGTCTCCGAACGTCAGCGCATGAGCCCCGATCTTATCGCATTCCTGTACACACGCGGGGAGTTCGCCCTTGGCAATCAGTTCCGCGCAAAAATTGCACTTCTCCACCACGCCCTTGGATCTTTCCGGATACTCCCGGTTGGTGGGATATTCCGGATTCAGGTCCTTGGGCGCCTTCCTGGGATCTCCCCAGTTAAAGCTTCTGGACCCGTAGGGGCAGGCGGCCATACAGAACCGGCATCCGATGCACCGGTGCATGTCCATCATCACAATACCGTCCGACTCCCGCTTAAAGGTCGCCTTGGTGGGGCACACCCTAACACAAGGCGGATTGAAGCAATGGTTGCACAACAGAATAACCGGCTGGTGTCGGACACTTTCCGTCATAAACGGATTGGGTTGGTTCGGAAAGGCGTGCTCATAGGGCTCCTGCCAGATCCATTTGACAGCATGTTTTTCATTCCCCCAGTCAGGCACATTGTGCACCACATGACAGGCTTCCATACATGCATCACATCCGTCTTTTTCCTTGGCCTGCTGCTCAAGGCACTTGCGTATGTCAATGACCATGGCCCACCGTTTCCCCTCGGTCAACGCGGGACCCGGCATGGCGGCTTCCAGTTCTCCCGGGGCGAATATGTCAATAGCCGCCTTTCCACCCAGTCCGAACAGGGCGGCATAACCGGTTATCTTGAGGAATTCTCTTCTGTCCACACCCATTACTTTTTCTCCTCTGGCAGAATATGACAGTCCCAGCAATAGGGATCCACGTCCACATAGTTGTGGCACAGCTCACAAAATTTAGAGTAGTTGGAGTGGCAATCCAGACACGTGACCTGGAGGCTTTTGTAAAATTTTTTTCCGTCGGACGCCGTATAGTATCGCTCGCCATCCCGGACCAGCGTGTGCCGCCATTCATCTAAGAGAGTAAAATGGGACTCTCTCATATAGGTCAGCGGCTCCACGCATTTTTTGGCCTCCTTCGCCTTTTCCGTAAGCTCCGGGTCCGGGGCCTTGGCGGCCTTTCCTGCATTATAGAAAAAAGGGGAAAGAAACAGGCCCAGACCGATGATCAGGCCGATAATGATTTTACCTCCATCATACATCCTCTTCATCCTCCATTCCTGGCAGGGTTTCCCCACGCAGATCGGTGGTTCTCTTCTTTTCTCCCTCGAATACCAGGGCATTGGCCAACAGTTCGTGGACACCGGTGACATCCACTTCCGGTACCCAGTATTGCATCAGATCGGGAAACACGGCCCTGTCAATGGCACATATACAGGAAAGCATGTTCACCCCGTGCTTCTCATGGACATATTTTACTGCATTGGCCCGGGGGAGACCGCCCCGCATCCGCAGTTCCATGTCCTCGCCCGCATTGAGCCCTGCACCGCTTCCGCAGCAAAAGGTCTGCTCCCGGATGGTCTCAGGCGGCATCTCGTAAAAATGATTACACACATTGTTGATCACGTATCTGGGTTCCTCAAAAAATCCCATCCCCCTGGCCGGGTTGCAGGAATCGTGAAAGGTCACCTTCAGGTGATCATTTCTGCTGGGATCCAGCTTGAGTTTATTGTGTTTTATGAGGTCCGCGGTAAACTCAACAATATGGGTCATCTTGGTGGTTTTGGCATTCTCAAATTTGGTCCCCGTGATAGGGGAAACCGGTTCTTCCAGAAAATCAGCGGGACCGTTGAAGGTATCCATATACTGGTTCAACACCCGCCACATATGACCGCATTCCCCCCCCAGGATCCATTTGACCCCGAGACGCTTGGCCTCAGCATACATCTTGGCGTTGAGCCGCTTGGCCATTTCATGGGAGGTAAAATAGCCGAAATTGCCCCCCTCAGAGGCGTAGGTACTCCACGTGATGTCCAGACCCTGCGATTTCAAATAATGAAAAAGCATCATATACCCCATACAGGTATAAGTACCGGGATCGGCGAACACATCGCCAGAGGGGGTGATAAACAGGATCTCAGCACCTTTACGGTTGAAGTCCTGCTCCATCCGGATCCCGGTAATGTCCTCGATTTCATCCGTGAAAAATTCGAGCATGTCCTTGTAGGCGTGAGGCTGAATCCCGAGATGGTTCCCGGTCCGGTAGCAGTTGGCCACAGGTGCGGCGATCCAGTCGGTGTTAAGCCCTAAGAGATTGGTCAATTCCCGGCCTATGATGGTAATCTCGGCCGTATCGATCCCATAGGGGCAGAAGAGCGAGCAGCGCCGGCATTCGGTGCACTGGTACAGATAATACCACCACTCCTTGAGCACCTCTTCGGTCATCTCCCGTCCCCCGCCAAACTGTCCCAAAAGCTTTCCACCGGTGGTGAAATTTTTCCGGTATACCGATCTGAGAAGCTCCGCCCTCAACACGGGCATGTTTTTGGGGTCACCCGAGCCGATGAAAAAATGGCACTTGTCGCTGCAGGCCCCGCATCTGACACAGATATCCATAAACAGCTTGAGGGTCCTGAACCGGTCCAGGCGATCCTTGAATCCCTGTTGAACGATCTCTTTCCAGTTTTCGGGCAGCTTCCAGTCCTCATCTGCAGGGTTCCACTCCTTGGGATAAGGCATGCCTACATATTCGAGGTTCTTGGGTTTGGAACCATAGCAATAGATGCCAGGTCTCAGTTCCGCCGGCTTGTTCATCCAGCCCTCTTCAAACAGGGGCGCCCGGTGATCTATCTTCGCAGTTTCTTCTGGTTTTGGGGTGTCTGCCATGGTTACTCCTTTTCTTCTGTTTCTGCTGTTGCGTCAGCCCCTTTCTCTACGGGCAGTCCCGCCTCGATCATTAGATCCCTGAACTCATCCTCATATTCTTCATAGGTATGGGTCGGTACTGGATAGTTCCAGGGATTCACATGCCTGACAAAGCGGTTGTTATTGGCCAGATTTCTGGTTGGGCTGAGAAATATTCCCGCCAGATGCATCAATTTGCTGAAGGGAAAATAGGCGATCAAAACACACAGGACAAACAGGTGGATATAAAAAATGACCCCGATCCCTTCAGGCACGGTGGGGGAAAATTTGAACAACCCCATGGAGAGTTCCTTGACCTTGGTCACATCCACCCGGAGAAGATATCGCATGAGCATACCCGTAAATCCCAGAGCCAGGATCAGGAACAGGGGAAAATAATCGGCAGGGAGAGAGATGTAGCGTATCTGGGAGTAGAGGATGCGCCGCAAAAGAAGCCATGTCAGTCCAACCATCAGGAGCATATCCGTCAGATAAACACCTGGAAGGCCAAACCCGTCAAGCGGCGCCGCACCCATCTGCATAAATCCGTCAAGGTTCTGAAGCAAAGTCACAAAACCGGGCACGGGCTCCGTAAAAAACCTGAAATGCCTTAAAAATATAACCAAAAAAGAATAATGAAACAGAAGGGCTGCCAGCCAGAGCCACTTTTCCCATTCATAGTTAACCCTGGGAACCCCCTCCACACTTCGGTATTCCAGGCGGGTATTCCTGAAAAGCGAGCGAAAGGTGAGGACCTCAAAGAGCATCCTGACGATCACCCCCCCCAGGCCCTTGGGGTTATCGATCCGGTTTCGCTTGATCCACGGGAAAGACCACTCCTGCCCTGCAGTAGTCGGAATCCTGAACGGCACAGGCGAGCGCCCCCAGTCGACAACCCGAACCACAATCCCCACAAAAAAAGTGGCCATAGCCGCATACGGGATGACGATGCCGAAAAGGACATGCAGATTCAATGCGCCAACGCCTATCCAGGGAATGACAATAACGACAATCACTGCGATGAAAGAAAAAATAATGCTCAGAAAGAAATTCATAGACTTTTACCTCATTTCAAAGAACTGTCCTCGCATTGTCATCTTGAACACCCGGTGACTCCTCCGGGATCTCGACAATAAGATTTGCTCTCTCCAATAATTTTCCCACCTGGTTTTTCACTTCACTTACGCGGATATCGTAGATTTCCTGCCGGCACTTGGAATAGACGTCGAAGGCCAGAAGCAAAGCATCATCTATTTTGCCATCCAGCGAATGCATGTCGGGGGAATGTCCGTTTTCCACTTCTTCCCTTATGATCTGTTTTAATTGAGGGACAAAGGCGACGGCCTGAGAGGGACTGAAATCCTGAACCGCCCTGACCCTGATGATCGTATCCAGGCAGGACGAAATCTTATCCGTATCCTCGCCTTTGATCACCGCATCATACAAGGCGTCGATCTCCTGCCCGATGATATTGCCCACAGGGTTGGCGAACTGGCTCTTTTCTCTTTTCAGGAATCCCCGGCTGTCCTTGGGATAGGAGGCGATGATAGCATCTCGCCATTTTTTGATGATCTTGGACCTTTTGTCTGACAGGAGTTGTTTCAGGCTCATTTCATGGCTCCAAACCGGTCTGGGCCCTCGGCGGAATATTTATATCGGGGAAACCTATAGAGAAATTGAGTTTTCCTGTCAAGCAAAAAAATAGCATTTCGCACAAATTGCGACCCCTTTACCCTCCTGCAGACTCAAACATCCACAGTAACTACGTTCCTTTCCCCTTGACAACCGCCTGAACGAGACACTAATATCCGGTGTCAATTCGCTGTGATGGCATGGATCCCACGGTTGAGGGGTCATCGCTTTTCAGGGATCCGCTTCTGATTTTCCCACATACCCGATACCCGACCCGGGAGGCTAAGCATGACCATAGACACCACCATTTATGTTCGTTCATCCGGTAACACGTCAGCCTTTTTTGACTGGCTCCAGATGCTCACCGGGGCCGGTCTGATCCTGTTTATGTGGAGTCACATGGTGCTGGTGGCCAGCGTCAACCTGGGGGCGGGCGCCATGAACACCCTGGCCTATTTTTTTGAGGCCACCTACATGGCCCAGGTGGGAGGACCCATCATCGGGTTCACCTTTCTGCTCCACTTTCTTCTGGCGGCCCGTAAAGTTCCCTTCAGGGCGGAACAGCAGTCCGCCATATGGAAACACAGCCGGATGCTGCAT
Organism: Desulfobacteraceae bacterium; assembly: GCA_041685955.1. Taxonomy (GTDB): domain Bacteria; phylum Desulfobacterota; class DSM-4660; order Desulfatiglandales; family Desulfatiglandaceae; genus JAIPDZ01. The sequence continues at coordinate 9,988 of JAWLET010000030.1, forward strand.
CACGCCGACACCTGGCTCTGGCTGGTCCAGGTGGTGACCGCCATGATCATCCTGATCATGGGCTCCATTCATATGTGGACCGTGCTCACGGATCTTCCCATCACCGCAGCCAAGAGTGCCGCCCGGATACAGGGGGGATTCTGGCTGGTATTCTATCTCATTCTGCTTCCCATGGTGGAGCTTCATGTGGGCATCGGATTTTATCGGATCGGGGTGAAATGGGGATTCATCAAACGACGGAATCGAAAAGGGGGCAAGAAGATTGAAAAGATCCTCACTGGAATATTTATTCTGATCGGGCTGATCACCATTGTCCGATTCATGACCCTTTCCATTCAGTGAAGTTGATGGAGACTCTGGCCGCCGCTCCATCCGTAACGTCCGCCCCTTCAAAAGGCGGGGACGCCGCAATTCCAGATCAACCTCAAAAATCAAACAGGGGAACAACCGGTGGATACTGAATTTACTGACATTTTGTGCATTGGCGCCGGGCTGGCCGGTGAACGGGTCGCAGTGGAAGCGGCTGCGGCCGGGCTTCAGGTCATTTGCCTGAGCATCGTTCCGCCCCGGCGTTCGCACTCATCCGCAGCCCAGGGGGGCATGCAGGCCTCATTGGGCAACTCCATCATGGGAAAGGGAGATAACCCGGACGTACATTTTGAAGATACGGTCAAGGGATCGGACTGGGGATGCGACCAGGAGGTGGCCCGTCTGTTTGCGGAGACCGCGCCCAGGGCGGTCCGGGAGATGGCCTTCTGGGGGATTCCCTGGAACCGGGTGGTGCCGGGGAAATCCACCTATTTCAAGGGTGGAGAAAAATACGAAAAAGTGGAAGCCAAAGAAAAAGAGGGGCTGATAACGGCCCGCTCCTTTGGCGGCACCGCCAAATGGCGGACCTGCTACACCTCGGACGGGACCGGTCATACCCTTTTATATACCATGGACAACAAGGTGGTGGAACTGGGGGTCAAGGTCCACGATCGAATGGAGGCCGTCTCCCTGATTCATGATGGCCAGACCTGTATAGGGGCCATTGCCAGATGCCTGACCACCGGAGGTCTGAAGGCCTATCTGTCCAAAGCCACCCTCATTGCCACCGGCGGTTACGGCCGGATCTACCGGGAGACCACCAATGCGGTCATCAATGAGGGGGGCGGCGCCGTTATCGCCCTGGATACGGGGGTAGTCCCCATCGGAAATCCGGAAGCCATCCAGTTTCATCCCACCGGCATCGTCCCCACCCACATCCTGGTGACCGAGGGCTGCAGGGGGGATGGCGGCACCCTGCTGGATGTAAACGAACATCGGTTCATGAACGAGTATGAGCCTGAAAAGGCGGAACTGGCCTCCAGGGACGTGGTGTCCCGCTGGATGACCCACCATATTCGAAAGGGCCTGGGGGTGAAAAGCGATTATGGGGACCATCTCTGGCTCGATATCCGGCATCTCGGGGCGGCCCACATCAAGACCAAGCTCAGGGAAGTGGACGAGATCTGCCACAACTTCCTGGGGATTGACCCCGTGACCCAGCTGATTCCCGTAAGACCGGCCCAGCATTATACCATGGCAGGGGTAAGGACGGACAAGGATGGGGCCGCCTATGGGCTTAAGGGTCTTTTTTCCGCAGGCGAAGCCGCCTGCTGGGACCTGCACGGCTTCAACCGGCTGGGCGGAAATTCTCTCGCCGAAACCGTGGTGGCCGGCAGGATTGTGGGCAAGAAAATTGCGGAATTCGTAAAAGGCCATGAGGTCCAATTTGATACCTCACTCATCAGCGCCTGTCTCAAAAGAGACCAAGAACGCATTGACCGCCTGGTGGCGTGCAAAGACGGCCATGAAAACGTATACGAGGTCCGAAACGCCATGCAGGGCGAACTCATGGAACGGGTGGGCATCTTCCGCGATCATACCGGACTTCAAAAGGCGGTTGACAACCTTCAGGAGATTTACCGTCGTGCGCAAAAGGTGGGCCTGCATTCCAACGGCCTGGGGGCCAATCCGGAACTGAGCCTGGCGTTGAAAATCAATGGAATGATCCGCTTGGCCCTCTGTGTGGCCTATGGGGCCCTCCAGCGCACCGAGAGCCGGGGATGTCATGCCCGATTGGACTACGAGGCCCGGAATGACCGGGATTGGCTCAACCGGACCTTAGCCACCTGGCAGGCCGGGGATGAACTTCCCACCCTGAACTACGAACCTGCATCAAAAGTGGAAGCACTGCCTCCCGGGAGCCGTGGGTATGGGGCCACCCAGGTGATCAGCCGCGATGAAGACGTAACAGGAGCATAACATATGGCCAGAAGACTCAAATTCGACATTTTTCGCTACAATCCCCAGGATTCCAATTCCTCTCCCCATACGGATCGCTTTGTCCTGGAAGAGACGGACAGCATGACCCTGTTCATCGCCCTCACCCAGATCAGGGAGGAGAAGGATCCATCGCTTCAGTTCGATTTTTGCTGCCGGGCCGGCATATGCGGTTCATGCGGCATGGTCATCAACGGCCGACCCGGACTGGCCTGCAAGACCCTTACCCGGGATCTGCCTGATGAGATTACCCTTATGCCCCTGCCCGTGTTCAAACTGATTGGAGATCTCTCCGTGGATACGGGGACCTGGTTTCGGGCCACCAACGAAAAAATCGGTTCCTGGATCCACACCCGCAAGACCCTGGATCCGGATATCGAGGAGGAACGCATGGACAATACCCTGGCCGAGGAGATCTATGAATTGGAGCGGTGTGTGGAATGCGGATGCTGTGTGGCTGCATGCGGCACTGCCAACATGCGGGAGGATTTCTTGGGGGCCGTGGCCCTCAATCGAATCGCCCGCTTCATGTTGGACCCCAGGGATGAGCGAAAGGATAAACACTATTTTGAGGTCATTGGCACGGATGAGGGGATCTTCGGCTGCATGGGACTTCTGGCCTGCGAAGATGTATGTCCCAAGGAACTCCCCCTTCAGGACCAGTTGGGCATTCTCCGGCGCAAGATGGGATGGCGCGCCGTCAAGAACCTGTTCCGGCTCAAGTAATACAACTGCCCCCGGCCACGGCCCCAAAATGCATGCTTCCGTATGACCAGATCCCCCAATGCAGGCCTACGGCTGCAACCAAATCAGTGGCCAGTGTTCAGGTTTCAGGTTTCAGCAAACAATAAACCCCGACACCTGACACCTGACACCTGACACCTTTATCGCTAATGATTCAAAGGCGTTAATCTCAACAAAACATCTTCGCTTTTTGCATAGAAGTTTCAATCTAAGACTCTAATCAAGCCGGAACCGCAAAAAACCCAAAATGCGATCCGATACCAAAAGGGGCGTGGTGGGATGGGCCCTTTACGATTGGGCCAATTCCGCTTTTGCCACCACGGTCATGGCAGGATTTTTCCCTATCTTTTTCAAACAGTTCTGGAGTGTAGGGTTCGATACCACGGTGAGTACGGCCCGGCTCGGACTGGCGAACTCCGTTGCTGGGGTGAGTGTGGCCCTTTTTGCCCCCCTGTTGGGGGCCATTGCTGATCGAGGGACGGCCAGGAAAAAATTTCTCCTGTTATTTGCCTGCCTGGGCGTGGTGATGACCTCGTCCCTCTATCTGGTTTCCAAGGGCAACTGGCCCATGGCGGTCTTGCTGTATGTCTTGGCCAATGTGGGATTTACAGGCGGGAATATCTTTTATGATGCCTTGATCACCGTTGTGGCCCCTGAGGACCGGGTGGACTTCGTCTCGGCCCTGGGGTTCTCTCTCGGCTATTTGGGTGGCGGGATCCTCTTTGCCCTAAATATATGGATGACCATGCGCCCGGATACCTTCGGTTTCTCAGGGCCCGGACAGGCCATACGGTTTTCCTTTCTGACCGTGGGCCTCTGGTGGGCCCTCTTTTCCATTCCCCTTTTCCTTTTTGTAAAAGACCCCCCCTGCCAGGGAGCCAGCCGTCGGCCCGGCATCTCCGGATTCCGTCAATTGAAAAATACCTTCAAAGAAGTCCGCCACCTGAAAACCATTTTTTTGTTCCTGGTGGCCTACTGGCTCTATATCGACGGCGTGGACACCATCATTCGCATGGCGGTGGACTATGGCATGTCCATCGGCCTTGCGTCCCGTCACCTGATGGTGGCACTGCTCATCACCCAGTTTGTGGGATTCCCGTCCGCTATCGGGTTCGGATACCTGGGACAGAGAATCGGCGCCAAGCAGGCCATCTTTGCCGCCATCGCCGTGTACCTGTTTGTGTCTGTGTGGGGGGCATTCATGCAAACAAGCTCGGAGTTTTATATGCTGGCCATTATGATCGGACTGGTCCAGGGGGGAATTCAGGCCATGAGCCGGTCCTATTACGCCAGGCTCATCCCTGCGGGCAAGTCAGCGGAATACTTCGGGTTTTACAACATGCTGGGGAAATTTTCCGCCATCATGGGACCGGCGCTCATGGGCGGGGTCGGGCTTTTCATCCGATGGTGCGGTTTGAGCAGTGATACGGCCTCGCGCATGAGCATCATCTCCATCTCGGTCTTTTTTATCGCCGGAGGCGTCCTGTTATGCTTTGTGGACGAAAAACAGGGCCAAGAAGCGCGAAAATATCTCGCCTGAAGCTGGCATAATCCTATTGTGAAAAGGATAAATACACCCAAGGAGGATAAAACCATGGATCTCAAAGTCATGCTGTCAACGTTCACAATGATTTTTCTGGCGGAACTGGGGGACAAGACCCAACTGGCCACCTTCTCCTTTGCCGCGGACAGCAAATCGCGTCTTGCCGTATTCTTAGGCTCAGCAGGGGCGCTGGTCACCACCTCCCTTCTCGCAGTCCTCTTCGGGGCCGCCGTGAGTCGGATCATACCGGCGCACTATCTGAAATACGGCGCCGGAGGCCTCTTTGTCCTGTTGGGGCTGTGGATGCTCATCACTCCGGCAGGAAAATAAGCCCCAGTGCGGCACCGGACCGCCTCCCATCATAGACCTGTATGGAGAAATCTTAGGATTTTTATTGTCTTCCATCTGCTTTTGTTATATGAATATTTAGAACCTATGAGGTTATGTTATGAAAAAAATAAGAAGAAACCAACAGCAAGAAGGGGGGTGACCAAACTTAATTTTTTAAGAAAATAGTGAACTCAACACCTTATGCTCACCTTATAAGCGAACGAAGGAGATTGCCCAAAATGAAAAAAACAGTGCTCGTATTTTTCTTGATTACAACAGTCGGAATAGCATTCATGAGTGTTGGATCCTCAACAGCCCAGGCCGAACCCATCAAATTGACGTACAGCATCTTCTTCCCCCCTACCCATGCCCAAGCCATAGCGGCAATAGACTACGCAAAAGAAGTGGAAAAACGAACCGACGGCAAGGTTCAGATCACCACATTTCCCGGTGGGACCCTTACCAAGGCGCCCATGGTATATGACGGTGTGGTCCAGGGGATCTCGGATATGGGCAATTCCTGTTTTGCCTACACCCGGGGTCGATTCCCGGTAATGGAAGTTGTGGACCTTCCCATGGGGTATCCTTCCGGTAAAGTGGCGACCCGGGTGGCCAACGATTTTACAAAATCCGCCAATCCCAAAGAGCTCCAGGATGTCAAAGTCCTCTATGTCCACGCCCATGGACCAGGCCTGCTTCATACCAAAAAGCCTGTACGGACGCTGGAAGATCTCAAAGGCATGAAGATTCGGGCCACCGGTTTAAGCGCCAAGGTGGTGGAGGCACTGGGCGCCGTACCTGTCGCCATGCCTCAGGGCGATACCTATGAGTCACTCCAGAAAGGCGTGGTAGAAGGGACCTTCGGCCCCATTGAAGTTCTCAAGGGATGGAAACAGGGCGAGGTCATCGACTACACCACGGATTGCTCCAGCATCGGTTACACCACGGCCATGTTCGTGGTCATGAACAAGGACAAGTGGAATGCGCTGCCCGATGACGTCAAGAAGGTCATGGAGGAAACGGCTGAGGAATGGGTGGCTGTGCATGGAAAGGCATGGGATGCAGCGGACGAAGAAGGCCGCAAATTTACCCTGAGCCTTGACAACGAGATCATCACCCTTTCCGACGAGGAAAACGCCAAATGGCGCAAAGCCGTCGAACCGATCATCAAAGACTATGCCTCCAAGGCGCCGAACGGCGAGGCCAATGTGGCCAAAGTCAATGAACTGATCGACGAATGCACAAAGTAGCCTGAGCATCCTTAACAAAACGTGGAGTCGCCGGGCATTTGAGTTGCCCGGCAGCCCACCAAAAGATGCACGCCATGAACACATTCGAAAAATTTTCAAATTGGCTCGCAAGCAGGGCCTACTGGGTAGCGGGCGGCGCCATTGTGGTCATGATGCTTCTGACCTGTGCGGATGTCATACTCCGATTTTTCCGAATGCCCATTCCTGGAACCTATGAACTGGTTTGCTTCATGGGGGCTATTGCGGTAGCGTTTGCCATGGCCCATACCTCAAACCAAAAGGGCCATGTGGCGGTGAGTCTTGTCATACGCCTTTTACCCAACAGGGTTCAGGGCGCCATAGAAATCATCACCAATATTTTTGTTCTGATCCTTTTTGTTCTCATTGCATGGCAGTCCGTGGTTTATGGAGACAGCCTTAGGGTTACGCGTGAGGTATCGGTGACCCTGAAACTTCCTTTTTATCCGTTTATTTACGGTATCGCCTTCTCTGCGGCTGTCGTATGCCTTGTAAAGCTGACGGATATCTATAAGAGCCTCTTAAAGGTATTTGGCAAATGAGCCTGACAGCGATCGGTGTGATCGGCATTGCCATCCTGATCATACTTCTGTTTTCCAATATGCCCGTGGGATTTGTCATGGGCTTTGTGGGATTCCTGGGATTCAGCTATGTGGTAAATGTTGAGGCCGGGCTGGCCCTGTTGGCCAGGGACGTATGGGACGTGTTCTCCTCCTACGGCCTGACGGTCATCCCTCTTTTTGTCTTCATGGGGCAGATTGCCTTTCATGCCGGGATCAGTCGAAGACTCTACGATTCGGCCTATGTATTTCTGGGACATCGGCGAGGCGGCCTGGCCATGGCTACGGTGGGGGCATGCGCCGGATTTTCGGCCATCTCCGGATCCACAAACGCCACCGCGGCCACCATGGCCACCGTGACCCTCCCCGAGATGAAGCGCTATAATTATGATATGGGCCTGGCCACCGGAACGGTGGCTGCCGCGGGAAGTCTCGGGATTCTCATACCGCCGAGCGTGGTCTTCATCGTCTACGGCATCCTGACGGAACAATCCATCGGCAAACTCTTTGCCGCGGGTATTCTTCCCGGTATCCTGCTGGCCAGTCTGTTTCTGCTGGTCATCCATCTTCGTGTGAGGAAAAACCCCTCCTTAGCGCCCCCCGGTCCCAGGACCACGTGGGTGCAGAGAATCAGGTCGTTCAGCGGCGTGGCAGAGACCCTCGTTATTTTCGCCCTGGTCATGGGCGGTCTCTTCTTCGGCATTTTTACCCCCACCGAGGCCGCGGCCACAGGGGCCTTTCTTACCTTGCTCCTCTCTCTGATTCGGGGACAGCTCAGTTGGAACGGC
>JAWLET010000271.1:0-3969 GCA_041685955.1 Desulfobacteraceae bacterium
AAAACCGACAGCTCGGGATGCGCTTCAAGCAGCATGTCCCGGATGGCGGGGATCCTCTCCTTTTGGAGGGGTTCATAAACACCGGCCACGGTCAGGGCCTGGGTTTGGGATCGGCGTTCGGCGCCATGGGTTTCCCGGGTGTCCACCAACAGACTGACAGCCGGGTTTTTCTTTAGATTCCGGAATTTCGCTGTCTTTTTGTCCGTGACCATGTAGACGTATCGGCAGTCCACGTCACAGATATAGGCCATCAGGGAGCAATGGGGCCTGCCATCCGATTCAGTGGCCATGACGCAAAAATCATAACGCTTCAAAAGATCCTCTATTTCTTTTCGCATAATGCCTCCTTTACTGATGCGAAACTGTACCACAATTCACCCAAAATGGGAAGGTTTGCCGTACCGCTCCATAGAATATCCTTTTGCAATGAAAGGGATTTTGGTATATTCTGCTTCACCAAAACCGAGGAGATTGTGACTATGGAACAACCGCGCATCAAACTCGGGGTCAGCGCCTGTCTGACGGGTCAACCCGTACGCTATGACGGGGGGCATAAACTGGATCGGTTTCTGATTCATACACTGGGGCAATACGTGGACTATGTCCCGGTCTGCCCGGAGACGGAATGCGGCCTCAGTGTTCCCCGGGAAGCCATGAGACTGGTAGGGGATCCATCGTGTCCGCGCCTAATCACCATCAACACGGGCGTGGACCTGACAGATCAGATGGTCTCATGGGCAAAAAAGCGCCTGTCAGAGCTGGCGGATGAGGACCTCTGCGGATTTGTGTTCAAGAGCAAATCACCCAGTTGCGGCATGGAGCGGGTAAAGGTCTACAATGACAAGGGCATGCCCATCCAAAAAGGGCGGGGAGTCTTTGCTGGGATGTTCATGGATCGGTTTCCGCTCATCCCGGCCGAAGATGAAGGCCGGTTGAACGATCCTCTTTTGAGGGAGAATTTCATCGAACGGATCTTCACCTTGAAACGCTGGCGGGAAACCCTCTCACAAAGAAAAGCCATGGGACGCCTGGTGGATTTTCACACCCGGCACAAACTCTTGATTCTGGCCCACAGTGAAGAGCACTACCGCCAAATGGGGAAACTGGCGGCCGCAGGCAAACAATACCCCCTGAAAGACCTGTATTCCCGCTATGAAGCGCTCCTGATGGCCGCCCTTTCGCTCAAACCCACCCCGCAGAAACACACCAATGTCCTTCATCACATGCTGGGGTATTTCAAGCAGGACCTGTCCGGGGACGAGAAACAGGAGATGCTGACACTCGTAGATCGGTACAAGGCAGGCCTCATCCCGCTCATCGTACCCATCACCATGATCAATCACTATGCACGAAAATACGGGCAGGATTATCTGAATGCCCAGGTCTACCTGAACCCCCATCCCACGGACCTGAAGCTGCGGAATCATGCATAGAAAGCCGGGTTTAGAGGGCCCGGCTTTGGGACAAGCCCAGAGGGCGTGATCTATTAAAACCGGTTGGCGATAATTAGGTTTCCCCGCTGAAGACGGGATCTTCGACAGGTTTCGGGTTTCAGTGTGAGTAATCAGATTTTTTCAGTTCGCTTCGATGATCCCGTCCTTCAACGCCCCGGGGCTGGGCACCGGTATGGGCATGCATCGGTCCTTCTCAGGATGATACATGAGCCGGTAGGATGTGCCCCGGTTTCCCTGTTTATACATATGATCCCATCCCCGCACATAATATGAACACTCTTCGTTAAAACAGATATACATGTAATCGTTGTCCCAGGTCTGTCCGAACGGATTATCCGGAACCGCCCATTTTTTCAGCCGCTCACCGCAGTAGGGACAGCACAAACTCTCGTGGACCGCCCGTTTGCGATCCTCAATGCCTTTTGGTTCCGGATTGTTCCCATAATCCACAACCGGATCAGGCCGTTTCTTTGAACCCTCTGCTCCCATACAATCCGCATAAACGGCATAGACGGGATCACTGGGAAGACCGGTATGGGCATATTTATCATCTTTGGGCCGGGGTCTGCCCTTGGAAACAAAGATACGGGGGGCTTCGAAGGATCCGCCGTGTTCGAAGAATTCCTGCACCAGCATGACCCGCTCATCTTCGTCCGATTCCTGCCATATCTTCACCGCCTTCTGAGGAAACATCCGGTTTGAGAAAATGACCAAAAACAGGCCTCCGGGTTTGAGGACCCGGGCTACCTCCTGAAACACCTCCAGCGGCTTCACCAGATAATCCACGGATACCGTATTTAACACCACATCAAAGGTATCATCCGGGAAAGGAAGCTGGGGATCATGATTGAGATCATGGAGGACCACCTCGGTCAAGGCCGGGTTTTGGGCCAGTTCATTGTTGTTGAGTCCTAATCCCACCACTCTGGATGGCTTGATTCGTTCGGGAATATGGCTTTCCCAGCCAGCCATGAGATCCAGTACCACCGGGGACGCCTCCACCATTAGTTGACCGATCAATTCTGAAACCGTGTGTAAGGCCACCTCATCAAGATGATTTACAAACCGGTCCCTGGCGTAAAAGGATCGATCGTCGGAATCATCGAGACGACTGAATGCCCCTTTTTGGTTCAGAGGACTCAGTTCAAAGCGCCGCTTCTGCACCATATTTTGCGTCAATTCCATGTCAAAACCTCCATAAAAAAAGCCGGTATCCGATAACTGGACCCGGCTCGTGGCCCCATTTCTGGGCGGGTTGTTGTTGCCATTCTTTCTTTTTTTATATAAAATAATGGCTTAACAAGGGTTGTCAAGACCCTGCAAACACGCTTTACCCCCATATAAGGAGGACCTATGGACCTTAATACCTATTTTCAAGACATCAAGGGTGAAGGAATACTGGCCACAGCCGACGCTGAAGGCCGTGTGGATCTGGCCGTTTATGCCAGACCCCACTTCATGGATGACGGGACCATCGCTTTTATTATGGCCGATCGTCTCACCCATCACAATCTGCTTTCCAACCCGTACGCCGCCTACATGTTCATGGAGGACGGCCCGGGCTATAAGGGCGTGAGGCTGTTTCTGAAAAAGGTGAGGGAGGAAGCGGATACGGAACTGCTACACACTATCCGACGGCGGAAGGATGCAGCAGAACCAAGTCAGGAAAACAAATCCAGGTTTCTGGTTTTTTTTCAGGTGGAAAAGCAACTCCCACTGATCGGGGACAGCGAGTCGGATTGATCTTCTCAGTTAAGGGCTGGCGCCAAATCGCACGGTTACCTCGTTTCAAGCCGCCAAACCCAGGGAAACGGAATCTCCGTTTTGTTCACTTTGGCACTTTTTCTTTGTGATCCCCACGCTTTTGCGTGAGACATTCTGTGGGCCCAAAGCCCTGTTGCGAGCAACTCGCTCAGCTATTCATAGACTGAAGCTCTTCTTTGAGATAAGTAACTCGATCCACATCCTCCATCTCCAGATCCTCTGTCAGCCCTTTTTCTTGAATACGCTTTTTAAGCCGCTTTAACTCCTTTTCCACATCAATGATACTGTTGAGCATCAAAGTTTGGATGTCCGGACCTGCTTCCGGTGCAGCGGGCATTTCATAAGACACCTGCCTCGGCTGGAGGATAAGTCGTTCTTTCCACCGGGGAACATGGGTTTCCAAATCATATTTCTCCCCAATTTTCTGAGCCAGCACGCGGCTTGCCTCGGGTTCCCCATGCACCACAAATACTTTGGGCCGGCTCTCAAAACCACCTACCCAGTTCAACAGATCACTCTGATCTGCATGGGCTGAAAACCCGCCGATGGTAAAGACCCTGGCCCGGACGTCCACACTTTCCCGGAAAATCTTTACCTGTCTAACCCCGTCCACGATCTTTCTGCCCGTGCTCCCTTTGGCCTGAAATCCCACGATGACCAGACTTGCGCCCGGCCGCCAGAGATTGTGTTTCAGGTGGTGTTTAATCCGACCGGCCGTGCACATGCCGCTTCCGGCGATGACGATGGCCGG
>JAWLET010000272.1:0-3957 GCA_041685955.1 Desulfobacteraceae bacterium
GGTCACTATATGTTGACAGGCGAGCCCCGAATGCTGCAAAGACCGGTGGGCGGACTGGTGGATGCATTGAAAGCACTGAGGGCGGATGTTTCGTGTATGTGGATGGAAGGGGTTCCGCCCGTCTTTGTCAAGGGAAAGGGAATTCACGGCGGAAGGGTGAGTATGAACGGGGAGACCAGCAGCCAGTATGTTTCCTCTTTGTTGCTTGCCGGCCCCTATATGGACAAGGGACTGGAGCTTGAACTGGAAGGCACGCTGGTCTCCAAAGGCTATGTGGATCTCACCGTGGATGTGATGGCGCAATTCGGAGTACCGGTGGTCCGGGACGAATATGACTACTTCAAGGTGGCACCCCACCGGAGATATGAACCCCGTCAATTCACTGTCGAAGGGGATGTCTCCAGTGCTTCCTATTTTTGGGCCGCTGCCGCAGCGACCGGCGGAAAGGTCACCACGGAAAATATATATCCCTTTGATACCCGGCAGGGGGACATCGGTTTCCTCCGGATCCTTGAGGAAATGGGCTGCAGAGTCGATAAATCCAGGGACCGGGTGGTGGTTACGGGAAAAACGCTTTGCGGTATTGAGGCCGATATGAGCGCCATGCCCGATTTGGTTCCCACATTGGCCGCCCTATCCCTGTTTGCACACGGAAAAACCACCATTCGAAACGTCCCCCATCTGAGGCTTAAGGAGAGTGACCGGCTCAAGAGCATGGCCGAAGCATTACACAGACTGGGGGGAGGTGTACAGGAGTTGCCTGATGGCCTCATGATCCATGGCCGCTGCAAACTTACCGGAGCAATCATAAATCCACACAATGATCATAGGATCGCCATGAGCCTGGCCATTGCGGGGCTGAGGGTTCCGGGGATCAAAATAGATACACAAAGCTGTGTCAGGAAATCTTTCCCCCGCTTCTGGGAGATGTGGGACGCCCTTTGATGAAGCCCCTTCAGTTTTTCCTGATAATTTGCCCTGCATGACCGTGACATTTTGCCCTTGATTACGAGATCATGTTTCCTTAGAGTGACGTGACAGGAATTTTGCCCGGAATCCATTGGGAACAAGGATGAACCAGACCAGCAGAAAACCCACGAGATAAACCATGCCCACCGGCGCATGCGGCATCAATTGTGATGTCTGCAAACTGCATCTTCTCGGGCTGTGCGGCAGTTGTGGCCCCGGGGGGAGCAGGGAAGCAGAAAAAAAACTCCAGGCCCAAACGGCGCTTTTCGGGGCCACCTGTACCATTCTGGCTTGTGCGGCCATGAATCGTATCGATTACTGTTTACGGGATTGCCCTGCATTTCCGTGTGAGAACTTCCATCAAGGACCGTATCCTTTCAGCCAGGCCTTTTTGGGCATGCAGGAAAGGCGGTTGGAGGGCGGTCCCCCGCCTTTGGACCATAATAACCGACTGATTCGCGTTCCCCCCGAATACTGGGAGGCCGTAAAAGAAAGAGACCTAACCACGCTTTTGAATTTGACCCTGTTTACCCCCCACCCGTCAGGGGGAGTTGTTTTTCGTTTTCTGAGGGAAGAAATCCTGGTGGACATGGAAAACAGCTGTCTGAATAAAATGCAGGATGGGACCTGGCAGAAGATCAATGACCCCCTGCTGGAACTGATCACCCTCCTCTATCTCAATCATGTAAAGGCGGTTTATCCCCTGGGAAAGGATATGGCGGGCCCGGGAGATCTCAAGGAGGCCCATTACTTCAAGGGCCCGCATGCACTCAAGCTGGCCCCCCTGGTTCAAAGATACGCCCATGACCTGGCCGGATTTGATGCGGCAGCAACCTACCTGGAAGGGATGCCCATGGACATGGCCGATCGGGCCTACCGGTTTCTCCCTTTTCCCCGGGTCCCCCTTTATTATCTGTTGTGGCAGGGGGATGACGAATTCGATCCCAGGATGTCCGTACTTTTTGATCGGTCCATTGAACAGATCTTTTCAGGGTCCGGTATCTGGGGCCTGGTGACCCTGGTCTCTTTTGCCCTGTTGAAGGGCCCTCGCAGAAAAATGTGAGAACGGGAGGGGATGGAACTGACCGGGCAATTTACGGGAAGGACTGCAGCTCAGTCTTCCACAAATTTGGGCGGGAGTTGAGACTGCCCTTTAATGGCCAACGAATCCAGCACCATCAAGGTGACCGTGCCATGGGCCAGCAGCTTGCCCTGAGGGTCCTTCACCGCGGCCTCGCTCAAACAGATGCGGCTCCCGATCTTGATGCATTTACCAGTGGTTAGAAAGCGGCCGCTCGCGGCCGGGGCCAGATAGTTGAGCTTCATCTCTACAGTGGTCAATCCCTCGGATCCTTCCCTTTGGGTATAGGCGGCCCAGAAACCGGCTGCATCCACCAGGGACGCATATACACCGCCATGGACAATGCCATAGGGCTGCAGATGTTTTTCCTGAACATCCACCTCCAAATGGGACCTGCCCGGTTCAAGGGCGGCGAGCTTCATGGAAAGGAGATCAAAATAGGGACAGGTGTTTACCTGTTTCAGGATGGCGGACACATGGGCGGGATTTAGTTTTTTCATTTTCTGGGTCCGTTTTCGTCAGGGTTCAAGCTTTAAGCCAGTCGGTGAAGCCCGGTTCTCCGATAGGTGTAGGGCGGTTGTGCTTTGGCGTTTGACAGGATGTAGCTACCAGATTCCATGCCGGGGATCAATAAAAATTTCCATGCGCCCCAAATCAGGCATTCATGTGCCGGGTGAGCGGGGGGCCGAGCCCTTCCCCAAAAAAGCTTGACGCTGGATTCCATCATGATAGTGTTTCAGATAGCGCCTCGGCGTCCTTGCAAAAGGACTTGGGGATCGCGGCCGAAATTCTGCATTGAAGAACTGAACCCCCGCCATTGATGAAAAAAGGAGAAACCATTCATGAATGACATTAAAACACCGGATAAAGAACCGCTTCCCGGTAGGATGGAAGCGCTGAGAGATCTTCCGGCAGAAATCATGAGAGAGCTTACAAAAGAGGAAATCCAGGCCTTTCTTTTCAAGGAGGTCTGGCCGGATTCACTTCAGGAAAAGCTGAAAGATTACCTGGAGTAAGCGCAAAAGCGAACCCTATGCCGTGTTAATGTTGACTTCCTGACCGGAAATACATATAGGGGTGTTGAAAAAATGCGCTGAGAGAGAAAAAGCCTATGGAAGACACCCAGAATCACAAGGATTACCGAAACATAGATATCGACCAGGTGGGGGTGAAGGGGATTCGATACCCGATTACGGTCCTGGACAAAGACATGGGCAGACAGCAGACCGTTGCCAAGATAAACATGTATGTCAATCTCCCCCGGTATTACAAAGGCACCCATATGAGCCGCTTTGTTGAGATCCTCAACGAGCACAGCCGGCGCATATCGCTTCAGAATTTCACCGAAATCCTGGAAGAGATGAAACGCAGGCTGAATGCGGAAAGCGCCCATATGGAGATCACCTTCCCGTATTTTATTAAAAAGTCGGCGCCGGTGACCGGTATTGAAGGGCTCATGGAGTATAAGTGCACCTTCAAGGGATCTCTGAATAACGGCAGTGACCTCTTGATTGTGATCCGCGTTCCCATTTCAACCCTCTGTCCCTGTTCAAAAGAGATCAGTGATTTCGGAGCCCACAATCAGCGGGGGGAGGTCTGTCTTCAGGTGAGGTTTAAACGGTTTGTCTGGATAGAGGACCTGATCAGGCTGGTAGAGGCGTCTGCGTCCACGGATGTCTATTCTGTTTTGAAACGGGAAGATGAGAAGTTTGTCACGGAAAAGGCCTTTGAAAACCCCATGTTTGTGGAGGATGTGGTCAGGGAAATCGCCGTCAAATTGGGAAAGGACCCCAACATCACCTGGTTTACGGTGGAAGCGGAGAATTTTGAGTCCATCCATAACCACAACGCCTATGCCCACATCCAAAAACACCTGAATCACAGCAAATGATTTCCCGGACTGTGAA
>JAWLET010000273.1:0-3869 GCA_041685955.1 Desulfobacteraceae bacterium
CGACTCTGCATAATCTCACCGGTCCGATTTCGTAAGGCACCGGTCTCCTGAGTTTTCCTCATATCGTATATCATGCCATCGGCCCTCACCTGCCAGGAAAGATTCAAATCGTCGCACATGGGCTGGGTCAGGAAGATCACCTCGGCCAGGTCCTCCCGCTGAATCTCTTGGTCCACTTCTTCGGCCCCGGCAATCCGAATGTTCCTGAAAAACCTCAGGCCTGACGGGGTCAGACTCAGTGTCCATGTCTGGGGGACCTGGATTGGGTCTGTGAGTGCTTCCGGGTCCAGGCGGGCAATGGCGCTGTAATCATCAAACGGCGATTTTGTACCCCACAAGGTCACTTCACAGCCTAGGGTCGATCTGCCGGTGACCTGAACCTGTCCAAACAGGTATACATCGGCCTTCAGATCACCCACGATGCGCTCCCGCAACGCCCTGCGGGTACCGAAGGTTTCAGCAGAGATCAAGCCCTCCCTTTCCTCGAACGGGCTCACATCCAGCAATTCAAACTGGGAACCGGTGGCAAAGGCCAGTTTGATCCGGTTGGACACGTACCTGGACCCCACAGTGATATCTTCGCGGGAGTCTGTAAAATCAAACACCGCCACCTTTATCTCGGGCCGTTTGTCTGCGTCAAAATACCGCTCAGCCACTGCTTGCGTGAGACGGGTGGCGAGTTGATTGAGCCCGTCATTGAGGGAAGGCAGCGTGTTTTCGTCGGCCGCGGCAGAGGTTGCCGCAACCCCCATGAAAAAGAAAAATATGAGTCCCTTCAGTGCTCTTTTCATAAACCCGTCCTCATTTGTTATTTCCCACGCTGAAATTATTTTCGCTTTCAGGTATTGTTCTCTGCGCCACTGTTTACCCCGTAGCTCTGGAAGATGGTACTGGGGCGTCCCTGCGGGAGCACATCTCTTTAAACCCCGGCAGCGTCCCTTTTCCTGTCCTGACACCCGTCGAAGATCCCCGCTCTCTGAGCGGGGGAAACCTGACACCTGTCACTTGACACCCTCAATACAGCTCATCCGGCAGTGCGATCTCCACTGGTTTATACTTGATATGAATCTCATCTTCGGCAATGTAGGGCTCTTTGACAATCACCTTCTTATCGTTAATGGCAATCCGGCTCACCACCCCCCCGTTGGTACCGATGCGAGTCCCTTTTTTCAGGATGTAGCCCTGTCCCTTGGGATCCCGCACCATGGCCCAGTGACCTTGATCGGATTGAATAATGGCGGTCAGGATCAACTGGGACAGGTTCAGAGTCTGGAGTTCGGTCCTGGCCTTTTTGAGGTCTTCCAGCCGCTCCCTGGCCTCGCGCTTTTTTCTCTCCAGCCGGGCTTCGGCTTCCAGTTGTTTCCGCCGCTCCGCTTCCGCCTTTTCATCCGCCATCTGTTCCCGCCGGATGAAATAGGAGAGAAAAGGATCGGGCAATTTCTTCACATCAATGCTATATTCAGCCGCTTTTGCAGGAAATTCGACCAGGTCCTCAACCTGGGGCGCTTTTTTCTCCCCGGAGGTGGCACAGACCGGATACGGAACCACGCCGGCGCCCATGAGACATGCCAGTGTGACCCATCCCCTAAGACTTCTTCTTTTTTTTCGCTTCCTTTTCATCCGCCTTCACTTTGAAACGGTAGGTCAGGGCATTGCATCGGGTCACCAGTTCTGTGGACAATTCCTTCTCAGGCTTCATGGAGATATTTTGGATATTGACGATCCGCTCCATCCGGCGGACCCTGTCAAAAAACAGGGCCACTTCCCGAAACCCGCCTTTTACCTCAATGGCCACCGGAATCTCCATATAAAAATCCCGGGGCTTTTCCTCCCCCGGCATAAACAGAATAAAATCAAGGTTGGCATCGATGCCCACCTGGGTGATGCTTTTCAGCAGACTGGGGATCTCCCGCTTGTCCGGAAGCAGTTTCATGGCTTGTTTCAGTGCTTGATCAGTCTGGGCGAATTCCTCCCTCAGCTCATCTATCCGCTGTGCCCGAACCTTGGCCAAGGTGAGCTTACGGTCCAGGTCCTCCACTGTCCTGCGCACCCGGTGGATCTCCTCGGTCTTGGGCATATAGATGAAATAAAAAAAGGCCCCGCCCAGGATCAGGAAGGTTGCCGTAAAAATGACAATCCGCTTGGTCCGGCTGAGCTTTTCAGCTTTGTCAAATACAGCGGTTCTCACCGATCTTAAGGCCGTCAACCGAATCATGGCCGTTTAATTCCTTCCCCCGGAGGTTTTCTTTTTGGGGTTCGTTTCCGCCGGCTGCGGCGCATTGAACCGGGTGTCGCAGGTCAACACAAACCTGGACGCATCCAAATTATATTGGGAGAAATGGTGCAGCTTTGAACTCTTGAGCTCCACATTGTGGAGATGTTCCGCCTCGTCCAGGTTGGTCATGAACACGGCCAGGGTATCATTGTCCATGGCCGTGCCCTGAAGGGTGATCCGGTCACCCGCTTCGGTTAAAGACCGGAGCCATAACCGGTTTACGGGAACGGCGAGCGCAATCTCCTCCAGGAGTTGAATCGGCCTCATGCGCTGGGTTTCCAGCTGCTCGATAACCGCTAATCTTGACCGGATCTCACGGGTTTTTTTCTGTATGAGGGCGATTTCCCGGTTGATTTCAGTATAAGGTTTGAGCTGATTTTGGAGTGTTTCTTCCCGGGCCTTACCGGCGGTCAGTTTACTGTTGAGATCGGTGTTGTAGTAGATCAATGCCATGATGAGAAAGACCACCGTCAGAAAGTAAACGCTGACCTGCCGTCTCACATTCTCCCGTTTCCGGGCCACCCTGAAGGGAAGTAGATTTATTTTGATCATTTATCTCTGATGCTTCTGAGCCCCAGGCCCACCGCCACCCCGGCCTGGGGGGCCATGTACCCCAAGTAATCGGGATCAAACGATTTCTGGTTTATTTTCAGGCTCCTGAACGGATTGATCTGCGTTACGGGCAACCCGGTTTCAATCTCCAGAACCTTCTGGAAACCGGGAATTCGACAGGCGCCCCCGCCCACCAGGAGCTCGTCCATGGTTTCGTCCGGGTAGGTGGTGGCCACAAAATCGAGGGCCTGCTTCACCTCGCGCACCCAGGTGGAGACAATGGAGGTAACGATCTCCCGAATGGTTTCCTTATCCTTATCCCTGTTAGAAACATCACCGGCCCCCAGTTTTATCCGTTCCGCCTGTTCAAAATCCACATTCAGTTCGGACATGATGGCTTCCGTGATCTGGGCTCCCCCATATGAGGAATCCCGGGAAAATGTGGATACGCCCCCGTACACCGCATTAATGCTCAGTTCTCTGGCCCCCACATTCACGATAACATGACCTTTGGTGGGATCGTCCATGCTCAGTTCAAGGGCGTTTTGAAGGGCGAAGATATCTACATCCAGTACACAGGGATTCATTCCCGCGGTTTGAAACAGGTGGACATATTCATCAATGATACTGGTTTTCGCGGCCACCAGCATGACATCCATGTTGTTCCCGGGCTGTTCAGCGCTTTCCTTTCCGGCCTTGCCCCCAAATCCGCTCTCGGAAGGAACCACTGCAAAATCCACATTCACATCATTGACGTCAAAAGGAATATTTTTTTCTGCTTCTTCCTGAATGGTCGATTCAATGCCCGATTCATCCATGACCGCCAGAGTGATCTTTTTTGAAAAAACCGAATACCCGGAAAGTGACACGGCCACGTTTTGATTCCGAATATCGAGATTTTTGAACAGGCGCTTGACGGCAGTGGTTATGGCCTCCTCATCTTTTATGGACCCCTCCACTATGGCGTCTGTGGGGACTCGGATCATGCCGAAATTTTTGAGTATTCTGCCCCGTTTGGTATGCTCGATTTCCACCAGTTTGA
>JAWLET010000274.1:0-3867 GCA_041685955.1 Desulfobacteraceae bacterium
CATCCTCACGGGCGACGATATTGACCTTTATAAATTTCCTGTTCCCCAGTGGTATCCCATGGACGGGGGACGCTTTATCGGTACGGCCCACTTCATTATCAGCAAAGACCCCGAGTCAGGGTGGGTCAACTTAGGGACCTACCGCAGCCAGCTTCTCGGTAAAGACAAGATGGGGACCCAGTTCATCAAGGGAAAGCACGCGGACATTATGCTCAAGAAATACCAGGCCATGGGCAAACCGATGCCGGTCGCCTCGGTGATCGGGTGCGACCCGTTGTTGTTCATTCTTGGCGCGGCCCGCATTTCGGCCTTCACCTCGGAATACGATGTGGCAGGGGCCCTTCGCGGCGGGCCTGTGGAAGTGGTCAAGGGGGAGACGGTGGACCTGCCCATTCCCGCCCATGCGGAGATTGTCATTGAAGGGGAAGTGGATCCCGAAAAGTTCATGGAAGAAGGACCGTTCGGTGAATACACCGGATATTATTCGGGCGTGGGAACCGATCCCAGAAACTTTATCGATGTCAAATGCATCACGCACAGAAAAAACCCGATCCTGTGGGGAACCACGGTGGGTCGGGCCGTCACCGATACCCACATGACCATGGCCCTCTCCTACGGTGCCACGCTGTGGCAGCAGCTGCTCGCCATGAGGATCCCCGGGCTGAAGGCGGTCTACTGTCCTCCGGAGGCTTCCGGCAGATTTCTGGCCATCATCTCTGTGAAGCAGATGTACCCGGGCCATGCGGACCAGGTCCTGACAGCGGCCATCTCTACGGAAATGGGGGCCTATGGGTTGAAAACGGTGATCGTGGTGGATGATGACATTGATCCGTGGGACATCCCCAGGGTCTTATACGCCCTCAGTTTCAGGTTCCAGCCCAACCGGAGTCAGGTGATCAAGCGCGGGCGGTCCACACCGCTGGATCCCTCCCTGCCCATTGATTCCAGAGATATTACCGGCCGGCTCCTTCTGGACGCCACTATTCCCTATGACTGGAAGGAAAAGCCGATCCCCATCGAGCTGGATCCGGCCATGGTGGAAAAGGTCAAGGCCAGGTGGTCTGAACTGGGATTTTAAAGGAGCTTTTTTACTATGCCAGACACGAAACGGCTAAAGGGTAAACGGGTTCTCATCGTAGACGATGAACCCGATATCCTGGATGTTCTGGAGGAGCTGCTGGAGGGGTGCGAAGTTGCAAGGGGCTCCACCCTTGAAGAAGCCAAAGCGCTCATGGCGTCTCAGGAGTTTGACATCGCCATCCTGGATATCATGGGGGTGGACGGCTATGGCCTGTTGAAGATCGCCAAGCAGAAGCACATCATTCCGATCATGCTGACCGCCCATGCCTTCACTCCGGGGAACCTGGTGCGGTCCATCAAGGAGGGCGCGGATTCGTACCTGCCCAAGGAGGAGATAACCCATATCGTAACCTTCCTGAATGATGTTTTAGAGGCAAGAGAAAAGGGAGAGAACCCCTGGGGACCTTGGCAGGAAAGACTGCCCACCTCCTATTTTGAAAAGAGATGGGGAGCTGCCTGGCAGAATAGGGACAAGGACTTCTGGGAAACATTCAGGGCCAGCATCAAGGAAAGGAAAAAGTAACGGTCGCGGGTTCAGAGGTTCCTGCGTGGGGGATTTCCTCCAAAACCTCTGGACCTGCAGCCGGTTATGGTCAATGGTAGATTGTCAATTCAAGTGAGGAGGCTTTACGTGAAACCGATTCGTTATAAAAAGGGGATGGTGGATGAGTTTTTGCAGGACGGATATTGGACCAACGAGACATTCTATGACTTCTACGACAGGAATGCCCGGGAGTATGGCCATAGAGAGGCCCTGGTAGACGCGAAATACAGGGTCACCTGGGCCGAGGCCAAACAACTGGTGGATGCCATGGCCGTTTCATGGGTGGAGATGGGAATACCCAAGTTCGCCCGGGTCATCATTCAGTCTCCCAACAGCGTCTATGGTTTCCTCTCGAGAATCGCCTGCGAGCGGGCCGGTCTCATATCCTTAACCGTCTATCCCTACCTACGCCAGAAGGAGCTGGAATACATGGTGGAAAGGACTGAGGCCACAGCCGTTATCATTCCTCACATCTATCGCAAATTCGATTATCTCGAGATGTACGAGGGATTGCAGCAGCGGTTTTCCCACCTGAAGTACATCTTTCTCTTTGACGATGAGGTGCCGCCATCCGCCCCGGAAGGGACCTATTCCCTGACCAAAATGGTGAAGGAACGGGCCAAACAACCGGTGGACGAAACCGTGCTTGCCGAGCGGAGGCTGGACCCCGTTTGGAACGTGGCCCTACTGACCACCACCAGCGGGACCACCGGTCTTCCCAAGCTGGTGGAGTGGCCCCTTGCCCCCCGGGTCTGCACCTCCAAGGGGAGGGTCGATATCTGGGGTCTCAACAAAGACGACATTACCATGGCCATTGCCCCCCATGCGGGCGGAGCCGCGGGGACGCTCACCTATTTTGCCGCGCCCCTGGCCGGCGCCAAGACGGTCATGCTGGAGGAATTCACACCGGAGGGGGCTTTGGCGCTCATTGAAAAGGAGAAGGCCACGGCCATCGGCGTGGTGCCCACCCATTTGGTCAGGATGCTGGAGGCCGACACCGCCGAATATGACCTCAGTTCGCTCCGGTTTATTCGATCAGCCGGCGGCTATCTGTCCCCTCAAGTGGCGGAAGAGGCGGAAGAGGCCTTTGGGGCCGCCATCACCAGCGACCTGGGAACTCAGGATATGGGATCGGTGTCCGGATGCCGGGTGGAGGATTCCAAGGACCTTCGCCGTCGCACCGTGGGGAGGATGCTTCCGGGGAACAAGGTGCGGCTCATGGATGAAACAGGCGAAAAGGAGGTCCCGGAGGGAGAGCCCGGAATCCTTTATTTCAGAGGCCCCCATGCCCCGGCCGGTTATTACCGGGATGAAGAATTGACATCCACGGTCTTTGATCCGGACGGGTGGACCACCACAGGGGATATCGTCAAATTTGATCAGGGATGTCTCTGGATCCTGGGCCGGGCCAAGGACATGATCATCCGGGGCGGGCAGAACATTTACCCCGCAGAGATCGAGGGGCTGCTGAACGAGCATCCCAAGGTGGCCTCTGTGGCTATTGTAGGGTACCCTGACCGCGAAATGGGCGAGAGGTGTTGCGCTTACGTCATCCCCAAGGCAGGCCAGACCTTCACCTTTGAGGAGATGGTTCAATTCTTAAAGGAAAAGCAGTTGGCCATGTTCAAACTTCCGGAACGACTTGAAGTGGTGGATGAATTTCCGGCGGTGGGAGATTCAGGAAAGGTGAACAAGGAGACCCTGAAAAAGGATATTACGGCCAGGGTAGAGGCGGAACAGGGATAGGGTTTGTTGATCGACCATTCAACCTGCGAATGGATTATATCATGGAAAACACGGTACTCGTTATTTCCACACTGGATACCAAGGGTGCGGAGACGTATTATCTCAGGGATAAGATCGCATCCCTCGGCCTGACCCCGCTTCTCATGGATATCTCCATGAGGGGGAAGGGGCCCACCCATGCGGATATCACCTCCCATGAGGTGGCAGCCGCCGGGGGGAGCACCATCGAGGAGATCCATGCATCAACAGAGCGCTCGTGGATCACCAATATCACCATTATAGGGGCATCCCGAATTGCACGGGAACGTCTCGCCGAAGGAAGCCTGGCAGGTGTGATGGGCATCGGTGGATCCACCGGATCGCTTATGGCGACCGAGGTCATGCGGGCGCTTCCCTTCGGCATCCCCAAGCTGATGATTTCCTCCACGGCGGCACTCCCAGGTCTTTCGACCCGCTACATCGGCACCGGCGACATTGCCCTGTTTCATTCGGTCATC
>JAWLET010000275.1:0-3826 GCA_041685955.1 Desulfobacteraceae bacterium
AACGGATCACCTTGCCCGGTTCTCCTAAATCCGCCATGCGTTTTCCATTGAACTCGAAATCGATTCCCCCGGCATTGCCGATGAGCAGTTCAAAGCCTTCTGCGGCCTCCCATTGGGGACGGCTGCCGGGTTCAAATACATACTCCTTAGGTTCCTGCTCATCAATGAATATCCGGACCCAGGTCCTTTCCCTGACAATGGCCTTTAAAACGTGTGGGGGACCGTTTTGCGCTGCCCCCTGGGCTTCCTTTTCCCTGCCTGTGTCCGTGGCCTGTGCAGTCTCTGAAGAATGGGCCGGGGGCTCTGCAGGTGAAGGGGGGATGGCCGCTTCAGGCGATTCAAGGGATGGGCTTACCTCCTGGGGGACCGCCACCGGTTTCTGCTCCGGGGGCGGTATCACCTCGGGCGCCGGTTCAGGGGGCGTCTCCCTCTCTGGTTTCTCCACCCTGGGGGATTCCTCTACGACAACCTCCCTCCCATCCTCCTGTACAGGGATTTCCTCTGCAATCGGTTCATTGGGGCCTTTGTCGGTCATACCCGGCTTCTGAGGGGCATATATTTTCCACGCATAGTAGAGGCCGCCTGCCGCCAGCACCAAAAAAATGAGGATGATCACCGCCACAGTGAGGGTTCGCTTTCTGCCCGAAGGCTCTGATGTCAATCCTTGAACAGAGGTGTCCGGGGAAAAAGCCAGGGTTTCGTAAAGGGATAAAACCTTGTCCGGTTCCAATTCCAGGGCCTGTGCGTAGGCACGCATAAATCCCTTGACAAAGCCGTAAGACGGAAGCCGGTCCCATTGCTCCTTTTCCATGGCTGCCAGGAATCGGGACCTCACCCGGATCTGCTGAGAGAGCTGGTCCAGGCTCAAGCCCAATTTTTCCCTCTGGTGTTTCAAGAGGTTCCCCAGATCTCCTGCTGCCGGGAATTCCCAGTCCCCGTTTTCAAACCCTATGGATGAATTTTCATCCCGGCCCATGTTGACCTGCCGCCCTAAAAAATGATCTTGGTGTATGCATCCTCTCTCAGCCTTTCCAGCCAGGCGGAATACTTCTTGTCAAGTTCCTGCTTGTAAATGGTGCTGTGAATGGCGTCTTTGACCTGCTCGAACGGTTTTACCCCCCCTTTATGCTTTTCCACCACTTTGATGATCTGAACCCCGCCGGGGACGGCAACCGGTTCACTCACCTCCCCCGCAGAAAGATCCTTGACGATCCTTGCCATTTGGGAATTTAATTCAGACATCTCGAATTTTCCAAGGTCCCCGCCATCCTGCGCCCCCGGTCCATCAGAAAATTTCCGGGCCAAATCGGCGAAAGGGACTCCGTTGTCCAGCTGGCTTAGCAGGGATTTCGCCTGTTTTTGAAGGGCATCGGCCTCACCCTGGTTGGTGGGGTCCTGCTGCTTCAGAAGAATAATGGCCAGGCGGACGTTTGCTGTGCTGCGAAATTCGTCAATGTGTTTTTCATAATAGTCCTTGAGCTCCTCTTCCCTGAGGAAAATCTTAGACTTGACTTCTTGATTGATCAGTTGCATCCGCTCAAGTTCCCTTTTGACCTCTTTTCGGTAGGCATCGTAACCGGTTCCGTCCGCCTTCAGCTGGGCCAGCAGGTCTGCATGGGTTAATTGGTTTTCCGATTTGATCCGTTCAATGGCGGCATCCACGTCCTTTTCACTTACCTTGATGTCCAGCTCCTTTACTTTTTCATGGGCTATCTTTTCATTGATCAACATATCCAGGACCCTGCGACGGGCATCTAAATATTGGTCCTCGGATTGTTGTCTGAATTCATCCGGGGGGATCCCGGTCAGTTGTTGAAGCCTTTCATTGAGTTCATGGAGGGTGACCACATCATCATTTACAATGGCCACCACCCGGTTCCGGATTTCAGCACCCGCCGGATGCCACGGGAGAGCAGGAACAAGAAAAAGGCTCAGGAAAAAAATGACCCTGAGCGAATTTATCCGTATGGGCGTGAATCGGGCATACATGGCTTCACCTGAAAATCGGGGATAAATCTTGAACCCAATGACCCCTCAAAGGGTCCATTTGTTGATAATGTCTAAACTTATCATATTAACAATAATAAAAGAAAAATCAAGGGGATTTTTGGCTGCGGTTGAGATCCATCAAATGTTGACAAGCAAAGTGGCGTTTTTTTATAATTACTCATAAATGGGATAATTGTGTTCTATATTTTACATTTGGAATGTATGATGTATATGGCAGTAGCTTCCGGTTTCCATCCTCCAGCCGCCAACATCCATTATCCCGTACCATTTAATAACTCCGTTGAAAAACGCCCCGAGGTGGAAATGGAAAAATCAATAATTTATGGTAATTTAGTGTTGGTTCTGCTGGTTATCTTCATTACTTGCGGCTGCGCACGCCATCCTGACCATTCGGTGTACACTAAAGACGCGAAGGTCTATGGCCAAGTTCGAGGCACATTCCGACATAAATGGTGGAACTACTATGAACGGGGGCTTTCCTTTGCTGACGGCCGGTTTTTTGAAGAGGCGGCACGGGACTTCAAGCGGGCCATCGACAAGAGAGAAAAGGACCAGCGGATGGCTCGGACCTACGGGATGCACTTTGTGGACTATTTTCCACACAGGGAACTGGGCATTGTTTATTATCAGACCGGTAATCTGGAGGCCGCAAAAAAGGAGCTGACGCTTTCTCTCAGCCAGTATTCCACATCAAAGGCTCAATTCTACCTGGATCGTGTCCGGAAAGGGCTGATGGAGAGGAAAGGCGGTCCGGTGGCGCGCCCCCGTCTTATCGTCGATCTTCCAGAAGGTGATTTGTGGACCCGGGAGGACCCTGTGGTGATTTCCGGGACCGTCCGCGACAAACATTTTGTTTCAGCGGTCACGATTAAAGGCCAGCCCCTCTTCATGGAGGGTGCCAAACAGGTGATCTCGTTCAGGGAACCCCTTGAGCTGGTCCAGGGCAGCCATACGGTTGAGGTGGAAGCCGCCAATCTTTTGGGTAAGACCTCCAAGCGCAGTGTTGTTATTCACGTGGATCGGCAGGGGCCCATTATCACTGTCGAAGGCCTGATCTCTGATCCTTACACACCGAAACAAGGACCGATGCTTCGGGGATCCATATACGACGAAGCAGGTGTGGCTCAGCTGATGGTAAACGGAAGGGCTGTTCCCATTCAGAGATCACAGGAAGTTCATTTTGATGAGGAATTGCCACCCGGCTTTGGTGCCGTCGAGGTGGTCGCTGTTGACAGTCTCGGAAACCGCACGTCAGCGTATGTGGATAGTGACATTTCCTCTTTCAGGCGAAAGCCTTTGATGATCGCATGTGCAGACCCGCAAACAAGAGGTCTTCTGGTGGCCGGGCTTTTCAGCCCCAAGGACACGGAACCGCCCCGGATTTCCCTCAAGGGATGGGCGGATTCCGATGTCGAGGCTGTCTATATGGACAAGTTGTTTTTGGATGGAGGTGCAGCGGATGAAGGCATTATTGAAAGCCTTACCCTGAATCAGAAGTCGATCATGCGGGGCAAGGGAAAACGCATTTTTTTCAATCAGGTGGTTCATCTCCAAAAGGGAAAAAACGCCATCACGATCAAAGCAAAGGATAAGGCAGGGAATGTGGCCACCCGGGAGCTGATGGTTATTCGGAAGATCCCAAAGGCTCTTCAGTTGGCTGCGCGCCTCAGCATGACGGTCTTCCCCTTCGAACAAAAAGGGACTGTTTCAGACGCCGGTCATTTTTTTCAGGGCAATCTGACAGACGCACTGGTGAATCGAAACCGGTTTCGGATAATTGAGAGGGAGAAGTTGGATACGATCCTGCAGGAGCAGA
>JAWLET010000276.1:0-3791 GCA_041685955.1 Desulfobacteraceae bacterium
ATGACCAGGGGGTCATGGCTCATCTCATACGAGGTCCTTATATCATGTTCTTTCAGCCCACAATGGAGGAACCTGGTTGGCGGTCCTATTTATCATGATGAAGCTTCAAAGGTTTGTAGCCTGGTTTTAACTCTGAACCGTAAAAGAGGTGTCTTATGTCCAAAAAAGATATCAACATGAGAGAGACCAAGGAGTATTTGAGCAGTGAATTCCCGGGAATGGAGATTGTCCCTGTGGAGATCAAGGGGTTGATGGAGGATCGTCCCGATCAATTTTTCTACGGATTCCAGGTAGGGGGGAAATACTTCCTGGCCGTTATCCGGGCCACCATGGAGGAAGAAGAGGTTTATCCGATCCTGGATGGAAAGAACATTGCCGATCAGATGAGAAAACACCCCGAGACCTATGTGGTATTGGTGAAGGGTCGAACCGGTACAGGGACTGATGTGTTACTCAAGGCACTTAGGAAATAGGCAATGCCCTACTCCCTCAGGGACAATGCTGGTAACCGTTTTCTCTGCAACATGGGAGCGCTTCGGGATCCCAATTCGGTAAACGGACCGGGCCGCTTTGGTTTGAACAAGGAAATACGTCACAGAGGTGTGCGGCCCTCTGGTAAGGTCTCTAAGTTCAAATGAAAGGAAGCAAAAAATGAAGCGCATCATATCTGTGTTTATGGTGGTCATGGTACTGGGAGTGGTGGATGTCGCCCTCTCAAACGAGATAAAGGATTATTCAAATACAATCAACACCTTCAAGCAATCACCTGTTGTGGCCGAATTCTTCAGGAATGCATATGGCTACGCGGTGTTTCCGACCATCGGAAAAGGGGGATGGGTCGTCGGGGGTTCATATGGAAAGGGCCAGGTGTATCGCAACGGTAAAGTGACCGGGAAGACATCGATCTTTGAAGGATCGATCGGCTTCCAGTTCGGAGGCAAGGCATTCAGCGAAATTATTTTCTTTCAGAACAAGCGGGCCTATGACAGATTTACCAGTGGATCGTTCGAGTTTGATGCCACGGCCCAGGCAGTGGCGGTCACCGCAGGCGCCCAGGTGAAAGGAGGAACTACCGGCGTCGGCGCCGGTGCCAGCGCAGGTCCCGAAACATCAGTTCAAGCCAAAGCCGACTATATAAATGGTATGGCCGTCTTTGTGCATAGTAAAGGAGGGCTCATGATCGAGGTCTCGGTGGCGGGGCAGAAGTTTACTTTTGAACCGGTTTAAAAGATGACGCGTGAGATGAAACAGATCTTAACAAGATTCTGGATTCCGGCTGTTGCCGGAATGACGCAATGTGATGCCGGCCGGAAGGCCGGTGACGGAGGTCGTTCATGACATCCTACGAAACTTTGTACCGCCTTCCAGAGGCGCCCCGAGCGGTAGCGACGGGAGAGATGCATTACCCTGAGGATACTCCCGTGGCTACCCGGGCGGCCTATGGTAACGCCCTCAAACGGTTATACCCCCGGTATCCGGATGTGGTCTGCCTGGACGGGGAAGCCGTAATCACCGTGGAGGACCACTATGCCCAGGGGGGGCTGGGAGAGGCGGTAGCCGCAGCACTGCCCGGGGCCATTGTCCATATTCTGGCGGTTCGCAAGAAACCGAGAAGCGGCACCCCTCAAGAGCTCTTGGATGATCAGGGAATTTCACGTACCGGAATCATACACAAAGTAAAGGAGATTGTGAGATGAGAGTTCAGGGGTTCTGAACCCTGAACCTTTGAACCTTGGAACCTCTGAACCCTGGAACCTTATTAAGGAGAAGTCATGAGTCTACAACAGAAGATCGATGCCAAAAAACAGGCGTTTCAGGCCTCCACCTCCCAGGAAAATCAGGAGATCATGGGGCGGGCCATTAAAGCGCTGATCCAATCCGGCGCCGTGGAGCATGCCCTGAAGGAGGGTGATACGGCACCGGATTTTACCCTGAATAACACAGAGGGTCAATCCATAAATCTGGAGACCGCGCTGATCCGGAGGCCGGTGGTGTTGGGATTCTATCGGGGCCGGTGGTGACCCTTCTGCAATCTGGAGCTGGAGGCTCTGGAAGAAGCCCGTTTCCGGTTTGACAATCTGGGGGCGTCCCTGATGATGATCTCCCCCATGACCGAGGACCAAACCCGGGAGTTCAAACAGGAAAAGGGGTTTAGCATCGAGCTTTTGAGCGATCCCGGAAACCAGGTGGCTGAGGCGTACGGTCTGGCCTACACGGTGCCCGGGGAACTTAAGGGCGTATACTTGGATATGGGCATCGACCTTAGTGAATACAATGGGGAAAACACCTGGCGATTGCCCATGCCGGCCCGGTACATCATCGACCGGGATCGGATGATCCGTTATGCCAGGATCAACCCGGATCATACCCAGCGCCCGGAACCCATAGAGACGGTTAAGGCCCTGGAAAAGATTATAGAGTAATCTTTTGACAAAAGGGTCAACGGAGTTTTGTAAAATCAATGACCTTCAGGAGGAAGATCGATGCCCAACGTTCTGATTACCGGAAGTAACCGGGGACTGGGGTTGGAATGGGTGCGCCAGTACGCAGAAGAAGGGTGGCGGGTCTTTGCCACCTGCCGGCATCCTGCTGAGGCCCGATCCCTCTGGGAATTATCCGGGCAACATCCGGGGGTGAGCATTCACCGTCTGGATGTCACCGTGGTGGAGGACATACGGGGGCTTTTCTGGGAACTGGAGGGGGTTCCTGTGGATGTTCTGCTGGGAAACGGCGGGGTCTATTTGGAAAAGAATGTAGCAGAGTTCGGATCGCTCTGCTATCACGACTGGCTGCGGACCTTTGAAGTCAATACCATGGGGACTATCCGGGTGGCCGAGCGTTTCCTGGAAAATATTGCAAAGAGCCAGAAACGTCTGATTGTGGCCGTGAGCAGCCATATGGGAAGTATCGCCGATATTCAGGACCCGGGCAGCTACTATTACCGCTCCAGCAAGGCCGCACTCAATTCGGTCATGCAGGGGCTTGCGGTCAAATTAAAGCCTCGGGGAATCGGCGTGCTGATACTGCATCCCGGGGGTGTCAAGACCCGTATGGGTCCGCCCCATGGCATTTCGGCCCAGGAAAGTGTGCACGGCATGCGCCGAATTGTTCAGGATTTCCAATTGGAACGAGATACCGGACGGTTTGTCAAATACGACCTTACCCCCATGCCGTGGTAAGGGCAGATGAAGGAGGCAAAAATGATCTAGATTCGAATCCTACTACTGGCACTGCTTTTGGGAATTTTTTGTATGACAGGCTGCCATACCATGGGAAAAGCCACAGGAGAAGCAGCGGAAGAAGTGGAGGAGGGAGCTGAAGATTTTAAAGAAGGATACAAGAAGGGTAAAGACTAAAAACAGTTTGGTCGTTTACTTTCCCGGCACAGCGGCAAAAGGCGGCATAGGGATACAGTGCGGAGGGTGTTAAAAGCAGCAAATGCCGGTAAATGTTCGAGAAGGTCCCTTCAAAATAAATTAGTCACGATGACGTCTCAGATGTTGAAAAGATTGAAGACCTACTCGAATCCCTTTTACGATCGCGGACATTTCCACTACCGGGTCTAACACGTTTTTTGTAAAGACCTCGGCAGTCTCCTCGGTTTTGTTTAGTGTATCTGTAATGGCATCATCCACCCGCCTGACCTGGAAACGCGATCGAGAGGCCGCTTCTGTCACAGTATCCCTGACATTGTGGGAGGTCTCCCTCGCCATCCTGGAAATCTCCTTAAGGTTTATGGATATTTCAACCAACTGGCCTGAAATGGGACGGGTCTCGTTTACGAATTGAGA
>JAWLET010000031.1:0-16639 GCA_041685955.1 Desulfobacteraceae bacterium
ATTTTATACAGAAGATGCACCAAACCTTAGACAAACTCCACAGTGCGGCGGAGTTCAGCAAGCAGAATAAGGTTAATCTACACCAGTTTCTCGAAAATCAGAAGCGCGTCCTTGCCTCCATCCCGTCCATCTGGCCCGCAAAGGGATGGTTGAGTTCTCGTTTCGGCCAGCGGACTTCCCCATTTACGGGTAAAGAGGAGTTTCACGAAGGAATTGACATCTCCGCACGGATGTCTACGCCCATTGTGGTGACTGCAGATGGGGTGGTGGCTTTCTCCGGCCGGGAGCAGGGATATGGAAGAGTCATCAAAATTGATCACGGCCACGGACTTTCATCCAAGTATGCCCATCTCCAGAAGCCCCTTGTAAAACAGGGTCAGAGAGTCAAGCGAGGCGAATCCATCGGCCTGGTGGGAAACACCGGAAAAACCACCGGCGCTCATCTCCATTACGAAGTCCATGTAGACGGTGTACCTGTCAACCCCCTCCGCTATATCTTCAATTAGAATTCCCTGGGCGTCTGAATCCGGGCGTTTTTGGATGTGATGTGATCAGCGAGAACCTTACGCATGGGACCTTGTTTTTCAAGGCCGGCGTTATTATCATATGTAACATTAAAGGCAATCGTATCATCTCAATAAATCGGGGTAGCGGAAGATGTTTGGAAAAGTTGTTAAAGGCATATTCGGCAGTAAGAACGAACGGGAACTCAAAAAGCTGACCCCCCTGGTGGATCAGATAAACCAACTGGAACCGGAATTCAAGTCCCTTTCAGATGAGCAGCTCCTGTCTAAGACCGCTGAGTTCAAGGAAAGGCTTTCAGCGGGTGAGGTCCTGGACGATCTACTGCCGGAAGCGTTTGCCTTGGTGCGGGAGGTCTCTGTAAGGACCTTGGGAATGCGACATTTTGATGTGCAGCTCATCGGGGGTGTGGTACTGCATCAGGGTAGAATCGCCGAGATGAAAACCGGTGAGGGAAAAACCCTGGCCGCCACACTGCCGCTGTACCTGAACGCCCTGACCGGAAGGGGCGCGCACCTGGTGACCGTCAACGATTATCTGGCCCAGCGGGATGCCGAGTGGATGGGTGCCATTTACAATGCCCTGGGATTGTCGGTGGGGGTGATCGTACACGGGATGGATGATGCGGAACGTAAGGAGGCCTATGCGTGCGACATTACCTACGGCACCAACAATGAGTTCGGGTTTGACTATCTCAGAGACAACATGAAGTTTGATATGAGCGAATTCGTCCAGCGGGAGTTCCATTATGCCATCGTGGACGAGGTGGACAGCATCCTGATCGACGAGGCCCGGACCCCGCTGATCATCAGCGGTCCGGTGGAGCACAGTGAAAACAAGATTTACGAGGAAGTCAAACCGCTGGTCATCAATCTGAGAAAGAAGCAGAGCAACATTATCCGTGCCCTGCTTGCGGATGTTCGAAAGCGGCTGGACGGTGGCGAACCGGATGAGAAGACCATTGAGACCCTGGTACAGATCAGGAGAGGCGATCCCAAGAATCCGGTCTTTCTGGATATCATCGCCAGAAATCAGGCCCTCAAAAAGCAGATCGATCGGACAGAGAGTCTGCTGAGATCCCAGAAGGAATTGCCGGCCCTGGATCAGGACCTGTATTGCACCATTGATGAGCGAAGCAATGCCGTGGAACTCACCGAGAAGGGGTTGGACCTTCTGTCAAATGCAGGCCAGGGGGATTTCACCCTGCTGGATATCGATGATATGAGCCACGCGGTGCGAGAGGATAAATTCTTAAGTGATCAGGAGAAGGATGAGCGGCTCAAGTCGCTCGAAGAGCAATACATGCGGACCTCTGAGCTGATCCATTCCACGCAGCAGCTGGTGAAGGCCTACTGGCTTTTTGAAAAGGATGTCCATTATGTGATCAAGGACAATCAGATAATGATTGTAGATGAATTCACCGGCCGCATGATGCCCGGACGGCGGTGGAGCGATGGATTGCATCAGGCGGTGGAGGCCAAGGAGGGGGTCAGCGTGGCCGGCGAAAACCAGACCCTGGCCACCGTTACCTTCCAGAATTTTTTCCGAATGTATGAAAAACTGGCCGGCATGACCGGTACCGCGGATACAGAGGCGGCTGAATTCAACAACATCTACAACCTGGACGTGGTGGTCATCCCCACCAACGAAAAGATGATCCGCATGGATTATCCGGACGTCATCTATAAGACGGAGCGGGAGAAATTCAAGGCCGCCGCGGATGAGATCAAGGCCCTTCATGAAAAGGGGCAGCCGGTTTTGGTGGGCACGGTGTCAGTGGAAAAATCAGAGATGTTGAGCAAGATGCTGAAAAGGGCCGGGGTCCCCCATTCCGTGCTGAACGCCAAGCATCACCAGAAGGAGGCGGAGATCATCGCCAATGCAGGACAGGCCGGCACCGTGACCATTTCCACCAATATGGCGGGCCGGGGTACGGATATCGTGCTGGGAGAAGGCGTCCGGGAACTGGGCGGGCTGCATATTCTGGGCACGGAACGGCATGAGAGCCGCCGGGTGGACAACCAGCTCAGGGGCCGGGCCGGCAGGCAGGGCGATCCAGGCTCTTCCCGTTTTTATCTCTCCCTGGAAGATGATCTCCTCCGCATATTCGGGTCGGATAAGATCTCGTCCATCATGGAGCGCTTCGGCATGGAAGAGGGCGAACCCATTGAACACAATCTCATTTCCAGAGGCATTGAAAACGCCCAGAAAAAGGTGGAAGCGCACAATTTCGATATTCGGAAACACCTTCTGGAATATGATGATGTGATGAACAGGCACCGGGAAATCATCTATTCCCTCAGAAAGGACGTCCTGGAAGGAGAAAAAATCGCGGAGATCATGCAGGACATGATGGAGGAGAAGGTGGACGACCTGGTGTCGGAATGGATTGATCCCAAGGAATATCCCGAGGACTGGAATATTCAGGGATTGAAGGAGAGTATTGCCCGGTTGTTCGGATTCAGGCTCCGGATAGACCCTGAAGAGATTGGGGAAGAAGCATTTGATGCACTGAAAGTGGAGGATGTCAACGCACTCATCAAGGAACAGGTCCTGGCCGCCTATGCAGAGAAGGAAAAGGTGTTCGGGGAAGAAGAGTTGGAGGGTCTGGAGCGGTTTATCATCCTTCAGATCATCGATGATAAATGGGTGGCCCATCTCCAGGCCATGGAGCACATGAAGGAAGGGATCGGACTCCGGGGATACGGGCAGCTGGATCCGCTCAAGGAGTACCAGAAGGAAGGGTTCGGGCTCTTTGGCGAACTCATGAATCAGATCCGGGAGGAGACCCTTAGTACGATTTTCAGGGTTCGTCTGGTGACGGAACAGCCCGAGGAGGTCCCCAGACGGAAAAAGCGGCCTTTGAATCTGAGTCATGGACAGGATGGGGAAAAACAGACCCCGGTGAAGCGTAAGGCCAAAAAGGTAGGCAGAAATGATCCCTGTCCCTGCGGAAGCGGCAAAAAATACAAAAAGTGCTGTGGGGCCAATTAGCACCTAAGCTTCCGGGTGTCAGGTCTCGGGTTTCAGAACATCTGAACAGTGGAATACAGTAACCTCTTAAGATATGGCTGAGCAGAACTATACAGTGAACGGCTTTATGGCCGCTGCGGTGAATGCGGGGCTCAGGAAGGGAGACGGGTTGGACCTGGCCCTGATATTTTCAGAGAGGCCGGCCGCGGCGGCAGGGGTATTTACCACCAACCAGGTCAAAGCCGCGCCGGTCCTGGTGAGCCGACGGCATATTCAGGATGGACAGGCCAGGGCCATTGTGGCCAATGCCGGAAACGCCAATGCGTGTACCGGAGCTTCAGGGCTTAGAAATGCCGGCCTCACGGCGGAAAAGGCGGCCGACGCCCTCGGGGTAAGTCCTGGGGAGGTGATGGTGGCCTCCACAGGGGTTATCGGTGCGCCCCTGAATATGGAACGAATCTCCACAGCCCTCCCCGGTCTTGTGAGTGCCCTTTCTGCCCAAGGAATCCCTGACGCGGCCCGGGCCATCATGACCACGGATTCTTTTCCCAAACTGGGCGTTTTTGACGGTCAAGCCGATGGTAAACCCTACCGGATGGTGGGATTTGCCAAGGGCGCAGGCATGATCATGCCCCATATGGCCACCATGCTCTGCTTTATCCTCAGTGATATCGCTATTCCGGGCCATGTGCTCAACCAGGCACTCATGCCGTCGGTGGAAGCGACCTTCAACCGGATCACAGTGGACGGGGATACCAGTACCAATGACATGGTTTTGGTGATGGCCAATGGTGCTGCGGAAAACCATGCATTGTCATCATCTGATCTGGATGCATTTAAAAACGGATTGCAGGGAATGATGGCAGCTCTCTCACGAATGATTGTAAAGGACGGGGAGGGGGCCACCAAGGTGGTGGACGTAAAACTTCGAAACGCCCGGACTCCTGCTGATGCCGCTGTGGCCGTCAGGACCGTGGCCAACTCAAGCCTGGTCAAGACCGCATTTTACGGCCAGGACCCCAACTGGGGAAGGATCCTGGCGGCCCTGGGCCGTGCCGGGATCGACATGGTAGAGGCCAGGGTGGATATTTGGGTGAGCGATGTTCAGATCGTGTCGGGCGGCTTGGGCCTGGGGGCAGAGGCAGAGAAACAGGCCGCAGTGATGATGAAAGGCCCTGAATTTATCCTCACCATCGATCTCCATAACGGCACGTGCTGCGACCACATGTTGACCTGTGATCTGACCCATGACTATGTAAGCATCAACGCGGATTATCGAACGTAAGCATTTTCGATCAATGATTGAAAAAAACAGGCAGGAATCAGGATCGTCTTTGATAGTAATTCTCAGCATCTCCGGGTCTCAGCGGGAGACTGAGTTATGTTGCGCAGTGTCCCAGGACTGCAGTGGGGACACAGTGGTCAGAAGACAAACGAAAACCGGCAATTTGTGGAGGCGCAGATGTTTGCAGTGGTGATGTGCGGGGGGTCCGGGACCCGGTTCTGGCCGGCAAGCCGGCAGCAGCGGCCGAAACAGTTCCTGAATATCACCGGCAAGGGCCCCATGGTGGTGGAGACCTGCGATCGTCTAAGGCCCTTGATTCAGGATGAGGAGATGATCCTGGTCCTGGGGAAGCAGCACCTGAAGGAGGCCACAAGACACTTTGACGGCCGCAGAATCCATATGCTGGCGGAACCGGTAGGAAGGAACACGGCGCCCTGTATTGGTCTGGGCGCCCTGTATGCCGCATACCTGGGCTGCCAGGGGCCTGTGGCGTTTCTTCCTGCAGATCATTTTATCGGTGATCCTGCCACCTTCCTGAAGGACCTCGGGCGGGCCGGGGACATCGCGGCACAAGGGGGGATTGTTACCGTGGGGATTGTCCCGGACCGGCCTGAGACCGGATATGGGTATATCCGACGGGACCCTGAGCTGCTGGAGACAGGGACCGGCATGGCATACCGGGTGGTGGAATTCGTGGAAAAGCCGGATCTGGAAACGGCGGTGGGTTACCTCTCCAAGGGCGACTATTACTGGAACGGAGGCATTTTTGTGGCCAGGCCGGATACCATTTTAACGGAGATGGAAACCCAGATGCCTGAGCTTTATCAGGGTCTTATGGAGCTGAAACCTACCCTGGGAACGAACCGGTTTGAGACCGTCTTGAAATCGGTTTATGACTCCCTCCAGGGAATTTCCTTTGATTACGGTATCATGGAAAATACCCAGGCACCGGTTTATGTGGTCCCTTCGGCCTGCGGGTGGAGCGATGTGGGATCATGGGGCTCTTTGTATGCCTTAAGAACCGATGAATATGACGCCCGGAGAAATCTGTGTGAGGGCGATGCCATTCTGGTGGATTGTGAACAGGGTTTCGTGTCCGCAAAAGGAGGGCGCACAATCGCCTGCCTGGGGCTGAGGAACTGCCTTGTGGTGGATACGCCGGACGCCCTGCTGGTGGCTGATCAGGACCGTTGCCAGGATATTCGGAAGGTGGTGGAATTGCTCAAAGGAAAGGGGAGGGAGAAACTGTTATGAAGCCGCATATGTTCAGGGAATATGACATCAGAGGAACCTATCCAGACGAGTTGAACCAGGACAGCGTGGTTCGGTTGGGTCAGGCCATGGCCACTTATTATCTGGACAAGGGGGTGGGGAAGATATCCCTGGGCAGGGATTGTCGGCTCAGTTCACCGGAAATTGCCGACTGGCTTACACAAGGTCTTCTGGCCACGGGCATGGGGGTGGTGGATGTGGGAATGGTGGCCACTCCTGTTTTATATTTTAGCCTTCATCAACTGGATGTGGACGGCGGGATCCAGATCACTGGAAGTCATAATCCGCCTGAGTTTAACGGTTTCAAGATCTGTCTCGGTAAAATGTCGGTCTATGGGAAAGAGATTCAGCGGATCAGAGAAACCGCAGCGTCAGGTGACTTTCCGGAAGGGGAAGGGAAGCGGGAATCGATGGACGTGGTCCCCGACTATGGCCGGGCAGTGGAAAAAGGTATTGACGTGGGTGCGGTCAAACGAAAGGTGGTCGTGGATGGGGGGAACGGGACCGGCTGCCCGGTGGCAAGCCGCATTTACCAGCGCCTGGGATTCGAGGTGATCCCCCTTTTCTGTGAGCCGGACGGCCGTTTCCTCAACCACCACCCGGACCCTACTGTTCCGGAAAATCTGGAGCAGATGATATCCACTGTCAAGGAATCGGGTGCAGACCTGGGCATTGCCTTTGACGGGGATGCGGACCGAATCGGGGTCACGGATACGGAAGGGAACATGATCTGGGGGGATCAGTTGCTGATCATTTTTGCCAGGGACCTGCTTTCCAGGCATCCGGGGGCCAAGATTATCGGAGAGGTGAAGTGCTCACAGGTGCTTTATGACGATATCGAAAAACACGGGGGGCAGGGGATCATGTGGAAGGCGGGTCATTCCCTGATCAAGAGCAAGATGAAAGAAGAGGGGGCCCTTCTGGCAGGGGAGATGAGCGGGCACCTCTTTTTCAGCGAGCGGTATTTCGGCTATGACGATGCCATCTACGCAGGCGCCAGGCTCCTGGAGATCCTTTCCAAGACCGATAAGGGTATCGGTGACCTGTTGAAGGATGTCCCCAAGATGGTCAACACTCCGGAGATTCGCACGCCGTGCCCTGATGAGCGGAAATTCGAGATTGTCAAGGCACTGGTGACGGAATTTAAGAAGACGCACGACGTCATTGATGTGGACGGGGCCAGGGTCCTCTTTGACGGCGGATGGGGCCTCATTCGACCGTCCAACACCCAGCCGGCGCTGGTGCTCAGGTTCGAAGCGGAAAATGAACGGCGTCTTGAGGAAATTCGAAATGCATTTATGCAAAGGGTGGAAAAACAACTGTGATTCGATGAATTTCCCGAGGTCGATGCGGAGCCTTCGGGCCCGGTCTTACGTCTTAAAGGTCATGGTGGCCAGGATCACTCGGACTTCCTTCCCTTCCAGTCGGAGGATTTTTTTACGGGCCGTGATGTCAAAAAGCGAACTCATCTGTCGGAAAAACTCAATGCTCGTGTTTCTGGCCCGCTCAGCGAGAATGACCGTACCGCCGGGGATGAGGCAGGTGGAGAACAGGTGTTGCAACGGGGCATAATTCTCTTCATTATAGACAACCTCAGACCCCACGATATAGTCAAAAACCCGATTTAAAGCGGGTTGGTGCCAGTTGAGTTGAACGATGTTGAAATCCTGGTCGTCGGTACGCCGATTCACCTCGGCGTTGGCGCGGGCAAATTGGACGGCATCGGGGTTGTGTTCCATCATGGTGACCCGATGTCCGAAGCAGGCGGCAACGACGCCCACAAGCCCTATCCCTCCCCCGATTTCCAGGAAGCGCTTTTCAGGGTCCGGAGGCATGCCGGCGAGATGATCCGCCAATATGATGGAGGCCTCCCATATCTTGGACCATAAAGGGAAATCGGCAAAGAGGTCTTCCGGGTCAATAAAGGGATCAATGGATTTGGGAACCATGAACTGGAAACGCCGGTTTCCGATGCTCATATCCTTTGTCTCTGTCGGGAATTGTTGCCGAAAAGCTTCAAGTGAAAAAACGCTCATAAACGGGGTGTGCTCCTCACTTCGGCTGAAACTAATTACATACCATAACACCTTTGAGTGGGGATGGCAACGATGCTTTCAAACATAACCCCAACAGGGATGTTTTCATGGACCTGATTATCCTTGGATCCGGGACCGCAATTCCCATCATCGACCGGGCGTCTCCTTCATACGCATTGTTTGTAAAAGGGGAGCGGCCCATGCTAATGGATATGGGGCCGGGAACCCTGCGTCAGTTAACCAAGATAGGCATCAGCCATGAACGGATCGGTCGAATATTTTTAACCCACTTCCACCCGGACCATTGTGCCGATATGGTCCATCTTCTATTTGCCACCCGAAACCCCCGCGTGCTGGAGAGACGGGAGCGATTAATGATCACCGGCCCCACGGGCCTCAAAAAATTCCTGACAGCCCTTCAGAGTGCCTTTGATCCCTGGTTGGCGTTGCCTGAAACCCTACTTCATGTAGAAGAACTTGACAGAGAGGATTGGGGGAGGCGGGACTACGGCAGATTCAAGGTGAGCACCGCTCCCACGGGCCATACCGCCAACAGCCTGGCCTACAGGCTGGATGCTCAAAATGGAAAATGTGTGGTTTTTTCAGGGGATACGGGCTTTTCCCAGGCGGTTGTCGATCTGGCAAAGGGAGCGGATCTGCTGATTCTTGAGTCAGCTTTTCCGGACAGTGACCCAGTGGAAGGACACCTGACACCTGCTCAGGCGGGTCGCATGGCCACTTGGGCCGGTGTAAAGCGGCTGGTACTGACCCATTTTTACCCTGAAGCCCTGGCTGCGGATATCGTCTCCCAGTGTCGCACGACCTATCACGGGGATCTGATTTTGGCACAGGATCTGCTTCATCTGCGGATTTGAAACCGGCTTATCCGGTGACTTCAGAGTGGGTGAAAATATTTGCCCAGACCTGGCACCTGCTCAATGCCGTCTCTCAACAATGTATCGCCCCAGTTTCTGGAGGTTTGTTTTAGTGGGGGAATCCGGGAACACCTCCAGATAGTCCACGGCCCCTGTGACATAGGACAGGGCCGTTTCCCAGACCCGGTCAAGGGCGCCATTGGCCCTGACGAGTCGGATTACGGCCTCAAAATCGGCGTCTTCTGCCCTTTCTTGAGCGCACCGGTCCATGAGGCGTTTTATTTCTTCGGTCTCGAGTTGAGAAAGGGTCTGTATCAGGGGAAGGGTGATTTTTCCTTCTCTTAAATCCTTTCCCACCGGTTTTCCAAACTCTGCTTCGGAAGCCGTATAATCCAGAAGATCATCGATGAGTTGAAAGGCAATTCCGATATTCAAGCCGAATTGCGTCAAGGCGGTTTCCATTTGACCCGGGGCGTCAGAGATAATGGCGCCGCAGGCGCAGGCCCCGGAGATGAGGCTGCCTGTTTTGGCGGTGATAATCTCCATATATTGTGTCTTGGTGAGATCCCAATCGTTTACGTGGGCTAATTCCAGAATCTGCCCTTCAGTCATCTGGACCGTGGTTTCCGTGAGTTTGGTGAGAAAAGGAATATTGTGGGTACGGATGGCCACGGATAGGGCTTTTGCGACGAGAAAATCCCCTTCCAGGACCGCGGCCTGATTCCCCCAGACCTGATTGGCTGAGGGTCTTTTTCGGCGGGTATTGGCGTTGTCCAGCACATCGTCATGGAGCAGGGATGCCACATGAATATATTCAAAGATGGTGGAAAACTCGTAGACATTTTTCCCTGGATAGCCGCACAGCTCACAGCATAGCACGAAGAGAAGGGGTCTCAGTCGTTTGCCGCTCCCCAGTACGG
Source organism: Desulfobacteraceae bacterium (assembly GCA_041685955.1). GTDB lineage: Bacteria > Desulfobacterota > DSM-4660 > Desulfatiglandales > Desulfatiglandaceae > JAIPDZ01. Next base: position 9,884 of record JAWLET010000031.1, read on the forward strand.
CGTATTTTCCCACCTCCTCCACCAGGGGGACACGGGAATCGAAGACCTTGTACAGTTCTTCGTTTATTAGGGTGAAATATTCCTCGAATTGTTCCAAGTTTAATTTATTCAACGGCATTTTTGTCCTTTTTTATCATGAAATGTGGTCCTCACCTTCCCTTGTTCAGGGGCTTGAAGCACCTGGCTGGAAGATCATAATGGACCTGTGCGAATTTTACAACCCCAATAGGGCGCAGGCTGGGGACAAGGAACTCCACAGTTTGACGCCGAGATGTCCCGAAGCAGGCTGGGGATTACACCCTCGGACAGGTAGTCCTCCGGCTCGAAGAGAAAAGGGGGGGCATGGATGGAAATTAGCCGGCTGGAACGATTCTGCCCAGCAGATCGTATTCATGGGCCTCGGTGATGGTGACGGGCATGATTGCTCCGGCAATCCCCTCTCCCTCAGTGATCAGCACCTGCCCATCCACCTCCGGCGCCATGGCAGCGGTCCTGCCGCATAGGAGAAGGTCCGTCTCGGGGCTGGGGCCTTCAATGAGTACCGGAAGGGTCTGCCCCACGTGCATCCGGTTGTTTTTTTTGGATATGCCGGCCTGAAGGGTCATGAGCCTGGACACTCTTTTCCGGGCCGTCTTCAGGGCGACCCTGGGCCTCAATCGTTCGGCTCGGGTTCCCTTTTCAGGGCTGAAGACGAAAGCCCCCAGGTGGTCCAGTCGGGCCGCGGATACAAAGTCGCAGAGCTCCCGGAAGTGGTCCTCGGTTTCGCCCGGGAACCCCACCATGAGTGTGCTTCGAATGGCGGTCCCGGGGGCTTTGTCTCTTACCCGTTGAACGGTTTCAATCGGGGCTTCCCCTTGAGGATCCCTTCCCATGGCCTTCAGGATTCCCTCATTTACATGTTGAAACGGGAGGTCCAGGTAGGGGGCAATGACGGGTTCGGATGCAATCAAATGCAGGAGTCGGTCGGATAGGTTGGCCGGGTGAAGGTATAGGATCCTCAACCACTGGATCCCCTTTATATCCGTCATTTTTTCCAGAAGGTCTTCCAGGCAAAAGCCGGGGCCAAGGTCTGTTCCGTATTGTCCTGTGTCCTGTGCAATGAGATTGATTTCTTTGACCCCCCGTCGGGCCATCTCTTGGACCTCTATGAGAAGAGATCGGGGTTTTCGGCTCCTGAAGGGGCCTCTCAATCCGGGAATGAGGCAGTATGAACAATGGTGAGAGCACCCTTCTGCAATCCTGAGATAGGCGCTGTAAAACGGTGTGGTCTGTATGCGGGGAGTGGTATGATCCGGGAGATACGTGGGTCTGCTGATCAAAAATGGGGGAACATCTGAGGGGGTTTGGGGGCGGATGACCTCGGCGATCCGGTGAATTTCTCCGGTGCCCACCCAGCCGTCCACTTCCGGGATTTCCCTGATCAGTTTATAGCCGTAGCGCTGAACAAAACATCCGGTGACCACCACCCGTTTGAGTGTTCCCTGGTGTTTGAACCCCACCATCTCCAGGATGGTGTCGATGGCCTCTTCAGCGGCTGACTCCAGGAAACCGCATGTGTTGATCAGGGCGACATCCGCCTCCTTCAGGGTCCGGGTCACCGAAACCCCTGCCGGCTTGAGGATGCCGAGCATGTGCTCTGTGTCCACCCGGTTTTTGGAGCACCCCAGACTGACCACAAATACCTTTGTATCAAGGGTCATGCCGGGCTTTTAAAACGGGTCATACCGGGGCCGCCTACTGCTCGAGACTGCGTGCCTGTTCCAGCAGCCTTGGGAGATTTAGTGAATTGATGGCATCGGTGAAAATTTCACCCATAAGGGTGTCCGCTTGCTTTCGTCCCACAATTTTGTACCGCTCTCCATCGGCCGTGATGACCTGACTGATCAAGGTCCGATCGTCTTTCATGAGTCTTGCCTCATATTCCACTGCAGCAATCCAGTCTCGATCTTCAAGATCCAGGTTGAATTTTTTCAGGACGATACTCAATTGGGGTTGTCCAGGCCGTTTTTCCGAAAGAACCTCCAGCCCCTGCTGTTTCAGCCTTCTGGTCATGGCTTCCTTGAAGATATCCATAACCGTGAAAATGCCCACCTTGAAGCCTTCATCGTCATGGGCAACACTGAGAGAGAGATTTCCTGAAAAGCCTTCAAATTCCTCTCTGGCGCCCTTTTTCAGGATGGCTTTTGATTTGCGGATATCCTTCAGGGTCAGCGTGATCTGTCTGTCCTGAAGATCATCCGAGGGTGCGGGCAGCCGGTAGAGGATCTGCATCTCCGGAATCGAGGTGCAGGATAGGAGAAAAAGCGCTGTTAGGATCAATAATAGCCGGTGGGCTAATCCTTGATTTATGGTTTTCATTCATCTATCCTCCTGAGTAAACATTCTGAGGGCTCGCATCTACCTTAGCTGTTTACGCTTAGATGTCAAGGACGGAATATGTTGTACCCCGGCAAGCGGGCGGGTATCCGGCGCTTGAGCTCAGGGCGAGCCGTGAACAAAACCATCATTCAACCCCTTTACCTATGACTGTAGAAGACAAAACCCGAATCATCCTGGATAGCATCGCGGATGGGGTGTTTACCGTGGATCAGTACTGGAAGATCACCTCTTTCAACCGGGCTGCTGAAGAGATTACCGGGATCAGGCGGGAGGAGGCCATAGACCGCCATTGCTGGGATGTTTTCAGGGCCAGTATCTGTGAAACCAAGTGCGCCCTCCGTCAAACTATGAATACCAGCCGACCCATCGTGAACCAGTCCATATTCATTGTCAATTCCCGGGGTGAACGGATCCCGGTGAGTATTTCCACGGCCCTGTTAAAGGATGAAGGGGGCAAAGTGATGGGGGGGGTGGAGACCTTCCGTGACCTCAGCGTGGTGGAGCAGCTCAAAAAGGAACTGGAGGAGAAGCATTCCTTTTTTGATATTATCAGTAAAAACGAAGAGATGCACCGTCTCTTCGGGATTCTGGAGCAGGTGGCGGAGAGCAATACTACGGTGCTGCTGGTGGGGGAAAGCGGCACTGGGAAAGAGCTTTTTGCCAAGGCGATTCATTCCTTGAGCCACAGAAGAGAGGGCCCTATTATTACCATCAACTGCGGCGCTCTGCCCGACACGCTTCTGGAATCAGAATTGTTCGGCTACAAGGCAGGGGCTTTTACCGATGCCAAGAAAGACAAGCCCGGTCGCCTGTCCATGGCAGATGGGGGCACCCTTTTTTTAGACGAGATCGGGGACATATCCCCGGCCCTGCAGGTTCGATTGCTGAGGGTACTCCAGGACAAGGTCTACGAGCCGTTGGGCAGCACTCGGTCCATGAAGGCGGATGTGCGGATCGTGGCGGCCACCAACCGGAATCTGGATTCGTTGGTGTCAAAGGGTGAATTCAGGCGGGATTTGTATTACCGCATTAATGTGGCCAGGCTGGTCTTGCCGCCGCTGCGGGACAGAAGGGAAGATATTCCGCTTCTGGCTGAAAATTTCATTCGTAAATTCAACCGGTTAATTGGAAGGGAGATCCATGGGATTTCACCCGAGGTATTTCATCTTCTGATGTCCCACGATTTCCCTGGAAATATTCGTGAGCTGGAAAATGTGCTTGAATATGCCACAGTGGTGTGCAAGGAAAACATCATTGGGCCTGATCACCTTCCCGACTATCTCCGCCAACGGGTCACGGAAAAAGAACAGGGCCCCGGGGATGAGTGGAGCGCCAAAGGTTCGTCGCTGGATGATCTGGAACGGAGCTTTATCTACGAAGCCCTTCGAAAAAACAATTGGAACCGAAAAGCCACTGCCGTGCAGATGGGCATCCATCCCACCACTCTGTGGAGAAAAATCAAGCGGTTGAATCTGGATATCCCCAGGCCCCGCGGAAGGAAACGGGATACGGACTGAATTGGAGGCGAAAAAACCTGGTTTTGACTATTTTTATCCCTGACCCTGAACCTTTCAATCCTGAATCCCGCTTTCAGCGGGATCTCTTTTCTGCCCTTCCTTCATCATGTAATCGTGCAGTGCGGCCTGCAGGGTCTCCACGGCGAGATGGGCACAGTGGATCTGATCGTCCGGGAGCCCGCCTACAGATTGCTGAATAAGCCTGGGGTCGATATCCAGAATTTCGTCCGGTGTTTTCCCTTTGGCCAGGTCGGCGGCCGAGTTGACACAGTTCAAACTGTAGACACACCCATCGGTCTCGTGAGACGTTTCCGTGACCCGGTCATTATGAAATTTAAGACCTATTTCCATGGTGTCCCCGCATTTTCCCGTAATGCGCGCTCTGCCGTCAGCCTGGTCCAGGTGGGGGGCCAGCCAGAAGTAGATGGTGATCCACGCCCCCACGATGCCCAGGAGGACCCCGCTGACCAGTAGAAACCACAGGATATATTCAATCATTGATTCTGTTTTGCCTCTGATGAATGCATGTGGGGCCTTAGTGCGGGTATGCTCTTTACAGGAAAACCCCAAGCTTATCCACTAATTTTATTCTATCAGGAGACCTTTGGAAAGGCAATGGGAGTCCCCTGCCCTGCCGTCTGCCGGTAGTGCCTGTTTGACACCCGAAACCGACCCGCACAGCGGGTTTTTTTCCTACCCTCACCGGAAAATGCCCGAACATTTTCCTTGACAGTGAGTTACCCCTGTGGCATGTAACAAAATTCACAAGCCAAGGGAGGAAGATCCACGGTTCAGCGGGTTTACGTCCCTTTTAATGTTTTCCGGAATTATCGTTTCTCGACATTTAACGCGCAAAAAAGCAGGAGAGAGATGTTATGAGTCAAGAAAAACCAAAAGGCCCTGTGATGATTATAGGAGGGGGGATCGCCGGTATTCAGGCAGCCCTTTCTCTCGCCGGAACGGGTTATGGTGTTTACTTAGTGGAACGGAAGGCTTCGCTGGGAGGGATGATCCCTGATCTTCATCGCCTTTACCCGCTATGTGCATGCTGCAAGCTGGATCCCAGGGTTGCGGCCTGTGTGCAGGATCCCAATATCCGTGTCATGCTCAACACCCGGGTCCTGGACGTGTCCGGCCAGATGGGTGACTTCAGGATTTCCCTGGAATCGGACCAGGGCAAAAAGGACGTGGATGTGGGTGCAGTGGTTCTTGCCGCCGGTATTGAGACCTTTGATCCTTCCCAATATGAGACCTACGAGTATGGTCATCTTCCCAATGTGGTGACCAGCGTGGAATACGAACAGCTCCAAAAGCCACTCGGTCCTGAGGCCGGAAAATTAAAAAGGCCCTCTGATGGAAAGTCCCCGGAAAAGATCGCCTGGCTCCAGTGTGTGGGCTCCAGAGACCTCAACCAGTGTGACGCACCCTACTGCTCTTCGGTGTGCTGCATGTATGCCCTCAAGGAGGCCTTGAATACTAAGGACTGGCACGAGGACACGGAGACCGCCATTTTTTTCATGGATATGAGAACCCACGGAAAGGGGTTTGAGGATGTCCTCAACAGGGCAATGGAAAGAGATGTTCGGCTGATCCGGAGTCGGGTTCATACGGTAGATGCGTTTCCCGGGAGTGATGACCTGGAGATCAAGTATGCGGATGAGACGGGAGAGCTGCAAAAAGAGATCTTCGATATGGTAGTTCTCTCCGTGGGGCTTCGGCCTGCGGGCGAGGCCGTTGAACTGGCCCAAAAAATGGGTGTGGATCTGAATGCGGATCATTTTGTCAATACAAAACCGTTTAAGCCCGTGGCCACCAATGTCCCTGGCATTTTTGCCTGTGGCGGCGTCAGCGGGCCACACGACATCAATCAATCCATTACCCAGGCAGCCGCATCCGTATCCGAGATTGTATCATTACTTACACCTGCACCCTTTTCCGCATCTGAGCCTTATCCGGAACCAAAGGACGTGCAGGACAAGACCCCGGAGATCCTCTTTGCCTATCACCTTTGCCCTGCCATGGAAGCTGACATGGGTAAAGCGCTGGAAGAGGTGGCCAAAGGGATGCCGAACGTATTCGCGGCATTGAAGGTGGAGGAAGACATCCTGGGCCCCCTGGTGGAAAACCTCAAACAGACCCGGGCCAACAGGCTCCTGTTTGGAAGCTGTACTCCGGTTGTGCACAAAAACCTCATTGAAGCGGCCCTCAGGCAGGCGGGATTGAATCCATACCTTTATGAAACCGTGGACTTACGCGCCGTGGATCCCGGAACTGCGCGGGCCCAGTTACAGGACCGCATTCGCATGGCCGCAGCCCGAGTCACCCTGATTTCCCCGCCCACGTTGAAGACATACCCGGTGGAGAAGCGCGCCCTGGTGGTAGGCGGAGGTATTTCAGGTCTTGAAAGTGCCCTGGCTTTGGCCAATAGCGGCTATCCGGTGACGGTGGTGGAAAAAGAAAAGAGCCTGGGCGGGCATGCCCGGCATGTGAGCAAGACCTGGCAGGGTTATGATGTACAGGAATATTTCAAAACCCTGGTGGATTCAGTGAATGCCCATGAGCACATTACCGTGATGATCGATACCCAGGTCAAGAAAAACAGCGGGTTCCCCGGCAACTTTGTGACCACCCTGAACCAGAACGGAACGGATGTGGAACTTTCTCACGGGGTGACCATTCTGGCCGCCGGCGGGGACCCCATCCAGCCTGATGAATATCTCTATGGCCAGAATGACAACGTCTATCTCTGGTCGGAACTGTCCCTTAAGATGCTGGAAGATCCGTCTGCTTTAAAAAATGCGGACACCGCTGTTTTCATTCAGTGTGTGGGTTCAAGGGAACCGGGGCATCCCCATTGCAG
>JAWLET010000277.1:0-3752 GCA_041685955.1 Desulfobacteraceae bacterium
GTGGCACGGTTCATGGGCAACGAGGTGGACACCATCTATGATGTGGGGGTTGCAGGTCTGCACAGGCTTTTGGGGCACTGGGAGAGGATTGTCCAGGCCGCGGTGATCATTGTAGTGGCCGGCATGGAAGGAGCCCTGCCCAGCGTGGTGGGGGGGCTGGTGGACAAACCGGTGATCGCGGTCCCCACCAGTGTGGGATACGGCACCAGCTTTCAGGGCATTGCCGCGCTTTTGGGGATGCTCAATTCCTGTGCCGCCGGGGTAACGGTGGTGAATATCGACAATGGATTCGGCGCGGGATATGCGGCAGGAGTGATGAACCGGGAATGATTTCAAAAACCCCATCACCCTCTTTTGATCGGGCCCTGTGGTCAACGGTTTTTTATTCTCACTTCCAGCATAACTCATGATTGTTCAAATCTACGAAATTCAGACCCCGAATGAAGCAGAAACGTGCATGGCTGCTGGGGTGGACCATATCGGAAGCGTCATACCGGATAGGGACCACTGGCAAAACCCCGTGTTGCGGGAGGCTGTGGCCCTCTCAGCCGGGACCAGCGCCAAAAGCAGCCTCATTCCCATATTCAATGATGAAGAGATCTTATGGCTGGCCCTGGAGTATTATCAGCCCGATTACGTCCATTTTTGCGATACCTTGACCGACCCTTCCGGCAGCCCCCTGGACCTGGAACCCTTTATCAAAGCGCAGGCCCGGCTGAAGGAGAAATTTCCTGAACTGGGGATCATCCGCTCCATACCCATTCCCAGGCCGGGGCTGGTCCCTGATTTTCCTGTTTTGAAAATCGCCCATGCGTTTGAAGATACCAGCGATCTCTTCCTCACGGACACCTGGCTGCCCGCAGCCCCTGTAAAAGGGTACATCGGCATCACCGGTGAGACCTGCAACTGGGATATGGCCGTGGCTTTGATCCGGCAGAGCAAACGCCCTGTCATCCTGGCCGGGGGACTTTCCCCTGAAAACGTCTATGATGCCCTGATGCAGGTCAAAGGTGCGGGGGCGGACAGCTGCACGCAGACGAACGAAACGGATCCGAATGGACATCCCATACGCTTCCAAAAGGACTTCCAGAAGGTGATGGATTTTACTCGTGAGGTCAGACGGGCTGAGACAGCGCTTGACCAGGAAAAAGAGGCCTTACAAGCCCGCCTTCGTACCCTCAACGCAGAACTTGAAGACCGGGAAAAAGCCCTGCCCCCTCATTCGGTAAAGCCCCATCAGATCATGGCCATTGAAGCCCTTGAAGAGGATATCTCACAGGTGGAAAAGACTCTTTCAGAGTTCAAGCACATTCACCCGAAGGGGTAAACCCCATCTTTCCCGGGTTCAGGAGATGGATCGGATCCAACAGGGTTTTAAGCGCAGCCATGACGTCCAGGGCGACTGCATCATGCTCCAGAGCCATGTAGGGAGCCTTGGCCATGCCTATGCCGTGTTCTCCTGTCAGCGTGCCCCCTAAGCGGCAGGTAAGCCGAAAGATTTCGTCAGAGGCCTGCTTCATGCGCCCCACCTCGTCCGCATCTGTGGGGTCATACATGATTTTGGGATGGAGATTGCCGTCACCAGCGTGGCCGAAAACCACAAAAGGGAGCTGAAGATCACGGACGATTTTGGAAATACCGGTGAGCAGATCCGATACCCTTGAGATGGGGACCGTCACATCTTCTGATACGTTGCCGGGCCGGAGGTTGGCCGCCACACTGCCGGCCACTTTTCTCGCCTCCCACAACTGTTCACTATCTTGGGCCGTCTTTGCCGAGATAATTTCTTGGGCCCGGTTCTTCCGCAACACCTCCACGACCCGATCCATCTGGAATCGGGCTTCGGTCTCGGTATACCCGTCGGTCTCCACCAGAATCATGGCCTTGCCCGAGGAGAGCATTACCCTGGAATGTTTTTTCAGGACCCTTAAGGTGTTTTCATCCAGGATCTCCAGGACACTGGGAACCACCCCCGAACGTAGGATATCCGACACACAGCGGCCCGCGGCTTCAATGCCTTCAAACATGGCCAGCGCCGTACGGACGGCCAGGGGGCTGGGATCTATTTTGAGGATAATCTCCGTAATAACGCCCAAGGTCCCTTCGGAACCCACAAACAGGTGGGTCAGGTCATACCCGGAAACCGATTTCATACACCCGGATCCGCACCGCATGACACGGCCGTCTGCCAGCACCACCTCCAGACCCAGAACATAATCCCGGGTGACACCATATTTGGCCCCCTTCAGTCCGCCGGCGTTGGTGGCTACATTTCCGCCCAGGGTACAGACCTTGCCGCTGGCCGGATCGGGCGGAAAGAAAAATCCATAGGGCCGCAGGGCTGCTTGAAAATCCTGGTAGACCACACCGGGTTCCACCACGGCCACGCGATCCGGAATACGGATGTCCACAATCCGGTTCATCCGGCACAGGTCCATTACCATCCCCGAACAGGCCGGTATGGCCGATCCAGCCAGGCCGGTGCCGGCCCCCCGGGGGGTTACGGGCAGTTTGTGCGTGTGGGCCAGTTTCAGGATCCGGGACACCTGTTCCGTGTTTACGGGCCATACCGAGGCATCCGGCCGGTGATAATGGCCCGAAGCGTCATAGCTGTGTGAAACCCGATCTATGAGCGCCTCACTGTAGTTCTCCGGCCCCACGATATCCATGACAGCCTGCTTGAAGTGCTGTTCCAACGCGTGGTCTCCTCACCCTGGAACGGTTTCGGGCAAAACCTGCATTGCAGCGTCAGGGGTTCGCCCCGGTCTTATGGTTTTCCGGCCCTTCGGAGATCCCTTCTTTAGCGGGGGGAGTTTCCGCTGGCCCCTCCCGCGCCCTTACCATCAAGGTGTAATAATTCTCTTTCTTATAGAAGAGTTGCTCAATGGTATAATCCTGGCCCGGTCTAAAATCCATGACCACTCGTACTTTGGATCGGGATTGACCATGGATACCGATACGAATCCGTTCAATGTGGCCGCTTTTTAGTTCTCTGCGCCGGGGAATGTCACCGCTGAGAAGGGTATCGGGAAAATCGCATACCAGGCGTGGATGCCCTCCATCCAAGACCTTTGTTTCAGGCGGATAATAGCCGTTGAGTTCAAATATGACCCCGGTACGGTTATCTGCTGTAATGACGGGACGAATGGCGTGGATCTTTTTCACCAGGGTCTCTTTCTGCCCCGGATCGCTTTGGGTAGGGGCAGGGGCGGGCGGAGTATGGGAAAAAAGGGAGTGATGAGCCCATCCAATTCGTCCGTCGTCAACGGCAACGGCATACCAGTTCTTCTGCTGTTCGGTCACCGTGACGGCATCTCCGCGGCGGATTCGAAACTTTATTGCTGCGTCCAGAGAGGGACCGGCTCTAACATTCCCCTGTTCAACAATGACATACCACGTTTGATCGGATTTCTGTTCTGCCTCGGCTTCGCTGCTCCGGGCCGCCGGCTTCTCATCACCTTCAACCGGAACGGACCGGTCACCGGCGGCTGTAACCGGGGGGGAGAGTGATTCCTCATTCAATATCGTTTTCGGGGCGGACGTTTCAGGCGGCCATTTCGCTGCTGGGTTCACCAAAGGGGTCTGTTTTTGGCCAAGGGATTCATCCGCACCTTGTTCCCTCGAGGGCTTTGGGAGTACAGGGGGCATATATACCTCACTTTTATGAGTATCACCTTCAAAAGGTAGGCCCTCTTCAGGAATTTCTGAAAGGGAAAACATGGACAGCGTATTGTCCGCCACCTTGCCTGTTA
>JAWLET010000032.1:0-16477 GCA_041685955.1 Desulfobacteraceae bacterium
ACCACCCGAAGGTGAATATGCCCCGCTCAAACCAGAAAACCGGATTGAAGAACCCTGTAGCTTGTCGGAGCGAAGCGGACTTGTGCGCCTCAGGCGTAGATCCCGACGTCTCGGGGCTACAGGGTTCTTCAATATCCGGGATGTTTTTCCATAGCACACATGGGGTGTTGAACGCAAACGGGATTTGGTTCAGGTCCTGAACGGGACATTGACACTCTTGTGCGATTCCTTTATAGTTAGGTTGCCTTCTTAAGAACTTATACAACCCTTATACGACAGGGAGGGGACATATGAAATTAAATGTAGGTGTTTTATCAGCAGGCGGCGACTGTCCCGGGATCAACAGCGCGATTCACTGGCTGGTAAACTCGGCCCTTGACAAGGACCTGGTACCCACTCGAGGAATGATGTTCAATATCCTGGGCATCCGAGACGGGTGGAAAGGATTGATGGAAGTCAACCCGGACAAGCGTGCCAGCCTTAATCAATGGATCATGCGTCTCAACAACGATATGGTTCGAACATGGGATCGGTATGGGGGGACACGGCTGGGCACCAGCCGGGTCAACCCCTTGGCACCGCAGGATGACAAAACAGACCTTATTTTAAAAAATTATAAAAAGCTGGGCTTAGATGCTCTGGTGGTACTGGGCGGCATCGAAAATCTGGGCGTGGCATATCGTCTGTACAAAGAGGGAATCAAGATCATCGGCATTCCCAAAACCATTGATAAAGATCTGTGTGAAACCGATTATACCCTGGGATTTGATTCAGCGGTGAACATCATCACCGAAGACATAGACCGGCTGCGGGTGACCGCGGGATCCCATAACCGGATTTTTGTGGTGGAATGTATGGGAAGAAAGGCCGGATGGCTTGCCCTGGAGGGAGGGGAAGCCTCGGGCGCGGCCATTATTTTAATCCCTGAGCATGATTTTTTGATGGACCGGGTGGTGGAACTGTTGAAAATGAGAAAGAAGGCAGGAGAACGCTACAGTATTGTTTTGGTTTCCGAGGGCGCAAAGCCCAGGGGAATGGAACCGGTTCGTGAAAGACGGGGAAAAGATGGATTCGGACATTACTATCTGGGCGGCATTGGGGGGTTCGTGGCCGAGGAAATCGAGAAGGACAGTGACCTGGAAGCCCGGTATGTGGCCCTCAGGCACCTGCAACGAGGCGGCGCCCCCACGGCCTATGACCGGCGTATGGGCAGAAAGTTCGGCGTGGCCGCCATTGACATGATCGTAAACGAAGACTTCGGCCGCATGGTGGCGTTGAACCAGGGCCGCATTGAATCCGTCCCCCTCAAAAAGGCGCTGGACAAACTGCATCTCGTGGATGTGGAACAGTTTTATAACACCAAAAACTACAAGACGCTGGATCAGATCATTTAAAACCGTTCACACAAAGATTTTGCCCGGATTTAAGATCCCCTCGGGATCAAAGGCCTTTTTTATGCGCATCATGAGGTCCAGGCCGGGTCGGGGGATCTCCATTTCCAGGTAGGGGGCTTTGGTGATCCCGATGCCGTGTTCGCCGGTCAGGGTCCCGTGAATCTCGATCACCTTTTTAAACAGGCGGTTTACAGCGGTCCGGGCATTGCGCAATTGTTTGGGATCTTCCTTGTCAAGCATGATATTGACATGGATATTTCCATCCCCCGCATGACCAAAGGATGCAATGGGGAGATGATATTCACGGGCCATCTGCTCTAAGAAGGTGACCAGGTCCGCCATCCGGCTCCTGGGAACCACCACGTCCTCGTTGATTTTATCGGGCTTCAATTTGAACAGGGAAGGGGAGACGTTCCTGCGGGCCTCCCACAATCCCTCAGCTTCATCCGCATTGGCGGCCGCTTCAAAATGGACTGCCCCCCCCTTCAGGCAAATCGCTTGTATGGTTTGGGTCTGACGCCGAAGAAGCGGCTCATCCCCGTCCACTTCGATCAGGAGCATGGCGCCGGCGTCAGCGGGTATGTGCAGCTTCAATTCATCCCTGACGCAATCGATGCTCAGCTGGTCCATGAACTCCAGAATGGTGGGAACGATCCTGTTGCGGACAATGTCGGAAACCACCTGAACTGCGGCGGATACTTGGGAGAAAAAGGCGATCATGGTGCCTTTTGCCGGCGGTTTGGGAATCAGCCGAAGGGTTACCGCGGTGATGACCGCCAGGGTCCCTTCAGACCCGATGATGAGGCGGGTCAAATCGTAGCCTGCCACCCCCTTCATGGTCTGTACCCCGGTATCCAGAATTTCTCCCGTGGGAAGGACCACCTTCAGACCCAACACGTAATCCCGGGTGACACCGTATTTCACGGCCCTCAGGCCACCGGCGCATTCCGCCACATTACCGCCGATGGTGGAGATGTTCAGACTGGCGGGATCAGGGGGATAAAAGAGGTCTAATGCCTCGACCGCCTGTTGCAGACGGGCGGTAATAACGCCCGGTTCCACTCTTGCGATGAGGTTGTCCGGATCAATGGCCAGGATCCGGTCAAACCGGTTCATGGCCATGACCACGCCCGCCTTGACCGGTAGGGCGCCCCCGCTCATGCCGGTTCCGGCCCCCCTTGGAATCACAGGCACCTTGTTCCGGGTGGCCAGGGAAAGGATTCGGGAAACCGCCTTGCTGTCTTGGGGAAAGACCACCGCATCCGGCATGAACGACAGTTTGGTGGCATCGGTCCCGTATTCGACCAGACTGGACGGGTCGGTGATCAGATGGGCCTCTCCCACAATCTCAGATAATTGGGCGAGCACGCGGTTATCAATCATCGGCTCACAGGGGTGCGGCTCGTGAGGGCCCGTTCCAGGGTCATCCGGTCCATGTATTTGAGGTCCCCGCCCATGGGAATCCCCAATGCGATCCGGGTGATGTTGAGCCGGGGATTTTTCTCAAGAAGGATTTTGGTGAGGTATGTGGCAGTGGCCTCACCACCGGTGGTGGGATTGGTGGCGATGATGATTTCTTTGACGGCCTCCGGTTCGAGCCGGTCCAGGAGCCTGTGGATCTTTAAGTCTTCCGGGCCGATGCCGTCCAGGGGGGAGAGGACCCCGTTCAGGACATGGTATCTTCCTTTGAATTGGCCGGAACTCTCCAATGCGACCTGGTCTCCGGGCCCTTCCACAATGCATATGGACCCGTTGGCCCGGTTTTCATTGCTGCAGATGACACAGGGATCATCATCCGTCAGATTGAAACACACAGAACAGAACCTGATCTTTTCTTTGACTTCCATCAGGCTTTGGGCCAGCCCTTCGGCCAGATCCCGCTTGCTCCTCAATATGTGGAGGGCCACCCGAGTGGCGGATTTTTGGCCGATGCCGGGAAGCCTCGACAGTTGCTCAATGAGGTTTTCCAGCGATGGCGGATAGATACCCATAACAGTTTATGTTAATGATTAAGTTTTAAGCCTAAGGATCGGGTTTCGATCAGGTGAGTCCCGGCATGCCCGGGATATTCATCCCCTTGGTCAGTTTTCCCATCTCCTCGTTTACCATTTCTTTTGCCCTGGTAAGGGCGTCGTTCACTGCTGCGATCACCAGATCCTGGAGCATTTCCAGATCTTCCGGATCTACAACCTCCGGATCGATGGTAATGGAGACGATTTGCTGTCCTCCATTTGCCACTGCCGTTACCATGCCGCCTCCGGAAGAAGCCTCCACGGTTTGGTCATTCAACTCCTCCTGGAGCTTGGCCATTTTGGATTGAAATTGCTGGGCCTGCTTCATGAGCTGGCCCATGTTGGGCATTCCTTTCATGGTGTTCCCTCCTGATGGTTAAAAATCTCTACGGGTCCCGGACCGGGTTCGGTCCCTGTTTGCCCACGCCCTCTTGGGTCACCACGCTGCCTTCGAACAGGTCCATCACATGGTGAGCCGTGGGAGAAAGGTCCCGGGCAGACGCTTTGGAGTCAGACCCGGGCTGTGGTTTTGTCCTGGGCGGATTGGGGTTGGCGGCGGCAATCTTTACGCGAATGTCCCTTTCAAAGAATCCGCGGCAGTAATCTGTAAGCTGGGTATATCGCTGAGGGTCATCAAAAAATGTCGAAGAAAATGAATGGGTTCCGCTTTTGATCTCCAAAACATTTTCTGAAAGGTTCACAAATTCCCAATCCTTGAGTATGGTGTATATGACCTGGTTTTGGGAAGAAAGGAAGGAGAGGAATCCTTTCCATCCCTTATTCTGCCCCTTCTCCTCTACCCAATTGCTTCCCGGGTCTGACAGCCGCTCTGCCGACGGGGGGGTCTGATCAGCCAGGGGGGAGACCAGCCGCTTTTCCAGAGATTCCAACTTTTGTAAAACCGCCTCAAAAGAGAGAAGGTCGCCCAGACGCGACAGTTTTATCATGGTGGTCTCCAGGACCAGCCGGGGGTGTGAGGTGAACCTGAGGTCTTCCTCCCGGTTAATCATGAAATTGAGCAAAAGCTGGAGCCGCTCCTCTCCGGCGGCATGGGCCTGCTGACTCAGTGCTTCTTTGTCACTGAGGCTCATGTCCAGGAGATGGCCCTCGGGGGCGATCAGACTGATCAGCAGGTTTCTGAACTGCTGCATGAGGGTACGGTAAAAGTCCTTGATATCGTAGCCATAGGTATAGATTTTATCCACAATGTCCAGGCACCTGTCAGCCGCCCCTTCAATAATGGCGGCCGAGGCTTCAAAGAGAATATCCCGGTCAATAATCCCCAAGGTCTGAATGATGTCGTGCTCCGTCACCTTCTGGCCGGCAAAGGAGATGACCTGATCGAAAAGGCTTTCGGCATCCCGCATGCTGCCTTCCGCCTCCCCGGCGATGATGGCCAATCCAGTGCGTTCGATGTCGATCCCTTCGTTCTCGGCGATTTTGGCCATGTGATCAACGATCAGATTCAGGGGTATCCGCTTGAAATCATATCGCTGACAGCGGGATAAAATGGTGACCGGTACCTTGTGGGGCTCGGTGGTGGCGAATATGAATTTTACATGGTCCGGCGGCTCCTCAAGGGTTTTGAGAAGGGCGTTAAAGGCCGGAAGGGTGAGCATGTGTACCTCATCGATGATGTAGATGCGGTAGGTGCAGGTGGAGGGCATGTACTTGATGTTTTCCCTCAGTTCCCGGATTTCATCAATACCCCGGTTGGAGGCCCCGTCAATCTCCTGAATATCCACGGCTGACCCGTCGGTGATTTCCTTGCACACCGCGCACCGGTTACACGGAATCCCCGGCTCCCCCTGGTCGCAGTTTATGGCCTTGGCGAAAATGCGTGCCACCGACGTCTTTCCCACACCTCTGGGACCGCTGAACAGGTAGGCATGGGCCAGCCTGCCGGATGCCAGCGCATTGGTCAGGGTGTCGGTAATATGTTCCTGGCCGATGACGTCCGTGAACAGCTGGGGACGCCACTTTCTGGCCAATACCTCGTAAGGCATATTCAATCCTTCAATTTGGACCGGATGCGTCAAACCTTCGGTTTAGGGTTGATGTTCATGTTTTTTGACAGCCTGTATTGCGCCCGGTGTATGTGAGAAATTGCCGCAGTTCTACCTGGGATATGGGGGT
This sequence comes from Desulfobacteraceae bacterium, assembly GCA_041685955.1. Classification (GTDB taxonomy): domain Bacteria; phylum Desulfobacterota; class DSM-4660; order Desulfatiglandales; family Desulfatiglandaceae; genus JAIPDZ01. The sequence continues at coordinate 5,543 of JAWLET010000032.1, forward strand.
GTATGTTTAATGGCGGAGAGAGAGGGATTCGAACCCTCGGTACCGCGGTTAGCAGTACACGCGATTTCCAGTCGCGCTCCTTCGGCCAACTCGGACATCTCTCCGCGAACGAAAGGCACCGTAAACACTTGGGAAGGCGGTAATGGTTTCACCGTCTCTTTTTACCTGTCAAGCAACCTTGTATAAAAAATACATAATGTCAATAACCTAATGGCGGAGAGGGTGGGATTCGAACCCACGTGCCCCGCTATTCACGGGACAAATCGATTTCGAGTCGACCCCGTTACGACCACTTCGGTACCTCTCCGCATTTTCATCGCCGGGCCCTGAAAAAATCCTGCATCAGGGTCCGGCATTGCGCTTTCATGATGCCATGCGTGATCTCTATTCGGTGGTTGAGGCGTTCATCCCGGCCGATATTGTAGAGCGACCCTGCGCCCCCGGTCTTGGGATCATGCACCCCAAAGACCAGACGGGCGATCCTGGCATTCACCGCCGCCCCCATGCACATGACACAAGGCTCCAGGGTTACCACCAGAACGGCTCCGGGCAACCGGTAGTTTCCGCACACCCCGGCGGCCCTTCTCAGGGCCTGTATTTCGGCATGGGCCGTGGGATCCATGAGGGCAATGGACTGGTTATGACCCCTGGCCTGTACCCGGCCATCGGCATCACTCACCACCGCCCCCACTGGAACTTCCCCCGCAGCAAAGGCTTTTTCCGCCTCTGCCACGGCCTGCATCATTAAATAATAAAGATCAAGCGGCATTTTTCAATGTCTCTTATACCATTTTTTCAGCTCCCGTCAACCGCATATTCCGTTTTCCGATCCAGGATCACGCCCCCTTGAAGTTTCCTTTCCGGTTTTCCATGCGAGACGCCATGACCTCGAAGAGATCTTCGGAAGGGAGGATCATACTGGATCTGGCAGCGTTGTATTCCAGGGATTCGTCCAAGGTGGCCCCTTCATCAAACAGAAAGACCTCCTTGGTCCCCTGTACGGCAAGCGGCGGGTTATGGGCGATTTCCTGAGCCGTTTCCTTGGCTGCCGTCTCCAGCGCTGCGCTGTCCGGATACACCGAATTGACCAGATTGATTTCCCTGGCCCGCCGGGCATCAAACTGGTGGCCCCGAAAGGCAATCTCCCGGGCGTGGCCCCGTCCCACCACCTTGGGGAGGCGTTGCAGGCCCCCCACATCGGTGATAATGGCCAAGGTGGCCTCAGGGAGCCCAAACAGGGTCTCTTGAGAACAGATCCTGAAATCACAGCACAGGATCAATTCCAGTCCGGCGCCCAGGCAGTGGCCGTGCACCACGGCAATGGTGGGTTTGATGAGTCTTTCCAGCCGGGTATGAATGGCCTGGACTTTTTTGACCAGATTGAAAAATTGTACCTTCTGGGAGGCCCCCTGGGGCGCATTGATGGCCTGGATAATGTCGTTGTCAGGCCCCAGATCAAGCCCGGCGCAGAAGGACTTTCCTTGACCGCGCAGAAGAAAGACCCTGGCCAGGGCATCTTCCTCGGCCCTGGCGACGGCTTCATCGAGTGAGGTCCATACCTCCAGGTTCATGGCATTTCGCTTCTCGGGCCTGTTGAGGGTCAAAATACCTACCCAATCCTCTCTGTGATAGGTAACAAGTGGTTTGGATTGTGTGTTCGCCATGCTGCGTCCTTTCCTTATGCTGACTGTTTTCTCAGATGTCTCCTTGTGTGCGTATATCTTCATATTTTGCGGTAGAGGGCCAGAATCCCTTGCAGGGGACTCAGGGGCTCCAGACGCTCGAACCCCTCATAGTCGGGCATGATCTTTTGAAGCCCGTAGACCATGAATACGGCGTCCTTTTTAGCCTTTTTCCGTAACAGGCCGGCGAACTCCTCGTGCATCACCAGGTAGGTATAAAAAAGATCGAACTGGTCAAGGCCCGTGCCGGTTTTGTGCAGGATGTCCCCATGCGTGGCGTCGTCCAGGGAATCCCCATGAAATAAAAAGACGTTTTGAGGCGGCGGTATAAGCCCGGCCCGGCTGAGCCGGGTTTTCAGTTTGTTCCGTGCATCCGGGTACTCTTCCAGGGTCCATTCATCACACTCGATGCCCACAGACAGTCGGGTCAGGAAACTGAAAAACAGGTTCACCCGGCCGTCCCCGCATCCCAGATCCAGAAAGGCGGTTTCCCCCGGCGTGATAAGGCCCGCCGCCAAGAGCCGGTCCACACAGGCCAGGAGGGTGGCCATGTCGCTGGATCTTCTGAATCCCAAGGGACCCACATCCCCTACCTTCCGCCGGTCGTAGAATCCGGCCACAGTATCCAGGCTTTTTCTCAGTCGGTGGTCCATCCCTTCCATAGCGTCTTGATCCGTTCATTCAGCCCAAACAGGGCCTCTATTTCCTTTCCCTCTCGTTCCCGGAGGCTTTCGAGCCTGGAAGGCGGAAGGGTATGCGTAACATTTTTGCACAGGTAATTAATGCAGATGACATGACGGGCCAAAAGCAGGCAGCCGGTCCGGCCTAAGAAAAAACAGGCGTCCTGGCGCCATGGAACCGTGGGAAGCGTTGTGCCCAACAGGCGATTGATCAGCAAAAGCCATCCATCATAGCGGTTTTCCAGACCCGCACCGCAGCATGATCCCCCTTCCTCCACTTCACAGACCCGGCACATCTCACACACCCCGGAACGGATCATCTCTTCTCTCGAGGCCAGGATGGCGGCCATGAGATGATTCAGAGCGTCGGATACCGTATTTTCAGCGAGGAGTCGTTTTCCGAATTGGTCATAGGCATCCTGAGCCCAGGCAATTTTGTCCGCAATGGGGCTGGACAGGGAGATGGCCCCGGGCATCATTTGCCCTTCTTTTTCGTGGTTCTGGACTTTTTGGGTTTGGCCTTGTTATCGGTGTCGTTCCCGAAATTTTTGAGCCCTTCGGCCAGGGATTTGAGTTTCTCATCCACCCAGTAATTGATGCTCCCCTTGGTGTAGGCGCCGTCGGCCTTTCGGTTCCCGGCCTTTTTCCCGGTCAGGATCTCTATGCCCTCGTCAATGGTTTTCACCGGATAGATGTGAAATTTACCTTTCTTCACAGCCTCCACCACCTCGTGTTTCAGCATGAGATCTTTGATGTTGCTGTGGGGAATCATCACCCCCTGGTCATCCCTGGGGCCCATCATGCGGCAGCAATGGAAAAAGCCCTCGATCTTTTCGTTCAGGCCCCCGATAGCCTGGATCTCGCCGTTTTGGTTTATGGATCCGGTGACTGCCACATTCTGTTTCAGGGGCACTTCCGACAAGCTGGAAAGAAGGGCGTAGACCTCTGTGGAAGAGGCACTGTCACCGTCCACGGCTCCGTAGGACTGCTCAAAGGCGATACTGGCGCTCATGGTCAAGGGTTTGTTTTGGGCATACTTCTTTCGCAGATATCCGGCCAGGATCAGGACCCCCTTGTTGTGGGTGTTGCCGGACAGGTCCGCCTCCCGCTCAATATTGATGATTCCGCCCCGGCCCATGGAGGTGGAGGCGGTGATGCGGGAGGGTTTTCCAAAACTATAGTCCCCCAGGCTGTAGACGGCCAGCCCGTTGACCTGACCCACCTGTTCCCCTTGGGTATCGATCATCAGGGTCCCCCGGTCGATCATCTCCTGGATTTGTTCCTCCACCCGGTTAGAGCGATATATTTTGGAGTCTATGGCCTGCTTGACGTGGGTGTCTTTGACCGTCTTTTCGTTTTCAGTACCGGCAAAATAGTCCGCCTCCCGGATCAAGTCCGTAATTTCCAAAAAGCTGGTGGATATTTTCTCCTGCCGCCCTGCCATGCGAACCGCCTGTTCCACCAGTGCGGATGCAGCGGTCCGGTCAAAGGGTTTAAGGTTTTCGTCATCGGTCTTGAGTTTGATGAATTGGGCCACCTGTTGAATGGACTGTTCGGTCTTGTCCATGGTGTCACCGAAGTCGGCCCTCACCTTGAATATCTTCTTGAAGTCTTCATCAAAGTGCAACAGCAGATGATAAAGATAGGGATCCGAGATCACCACCACCTTGACCTTGAGATCGATGGGTTCCGGTTTTAAGCCGCTGGTGGTGAAAAGATAAAACGGATCATAGGTCTGAATCTCCAGTTGTTCGCTTTTGAGGGCCCGTTTCAGGGCCTGCCACACACCGGGCTCCACCACGGCATCCAGTAGATTAAATACCAGGTAACCGCCATTGGCCTTGAGCAGGGATCCGGCCTTGATTTTGCTGAAATCGGTCCGCCATACGCCGCTCCGGTCCACGATCCGTTCGATACTCCCGAACAGGTTTCGATAGGTGGGATAGCTTTCCACCAGCACGGGCGGGCCTTTCTGGTCGTGGTTGTCCACGAGAAGATTGACCTTATAGGGCTGGAACTGGTCCCCTTCGGGCAGCAGGGGGCTTAGACCGGGTATCTGCTGCTGCTGGCTCTGGGGCATGAAAATTTTCAGGTTATCGGCCATTTCCTCCAGCATGTTGTCGAGATATTCCTGTATGGCCTTCATTTTGTACTTGTTGCGCAGTTTTTTGGCCAGATCCGAGGCCGTTTTCATGAACATTACCCGGTCCATCTCTTCGATCTTTTCCTGGACCTCCTTTTGAAGATCCCTGAGCTCCAGGAATATTTGATCGATCTGTTCCTTGAGCTCCTGGTATTTCTTTTTCATGGACTCGAACTCTTCCCTGGGGAACCGGCCCTTTTCCACCATGGCCTCCACCTGATCGATATGGGTGGGATTTCCGTCCACCAGAGGCATCACCTCGGGACGCTTAACCTGTCCCACCTGCACATCCACCAGGGCGAATCCCTCCTTTTTCACCTGCTCATCCAAGTCTTTGAAAAATCCCTTTCCCTTGGATTCATAGGCCTCCATGATCTCTTTCTTGGTGTTCATGTAGTCCTGGCTCTCAAAAAGCTGGGGGATCTGTTTTTTCAGACTCTCCACAAAGTCGTGGACATCCTTTTTAAACGTCACCCCTTCGCCGGCCGGCAGGGTGAGCAGAATGGGGGCCTCGGGGTTTTTGAAGTTGTTCACATAGCACAGATCGTCGGGAACCTCCCCTTTGCCGGTCATCTCTTCCAAAAGCCTTTTGGCGGTGGACAACCGACCGGTACCGGCCTGGCCGGTGACAAAGACATTGTACCCGGTTTTGTCGATTCCCATGCCGAACTTGAATGCCTCCACCCCCCTTTTCTGTCCGATAATTTCCTTGAGGGGCTTGAGGTCGTCGGTGGTGTCAAAGGGCAGACTGGCCGGATCCAGTGTCCACCTGAGATCTTTTACTGCAACTTCAGTGTACGGCTTTTTCTTAGGCATTTTCAGTCTCCTCAGCCATGGATTCATTTACCTCAATCTTGATGCGACGGACCTTTTCGGGCCTCTGTCTCGGGGCCACTATGGTCAGGACACCATTGGTAAAACGGGCCCTTATCTCATCTACCTCCACCTTGAACGGGAGTGGAATATGTCGGGTGAAGGTCCGCAATTTTCCCTCAATCCGGTGGTAAAAGCCGCCCGTATTCGCGGATTTCTCCCTGCGGGTTCCCTGAATGGTCAGGGTGTCATGGGCCACCGTAATATTCAGGTCCTTTTTATCCACATTGCCCAGTTCCGCCCTGACCACAAAGGTGTCGTCTGTAATGGATTTCTTGATAGCCCTGGTTTCAGCAAGGGATCCCAGGAACAGATGGATTCCCGCCTCGGACCAGCACCGGTCAAAGAGTTGATCCATATCCTTTTTTAATTTACTGAGTTCCTTATTTTTCCACAGGATCAGTTGTGACATAATGTGCTCTCCTCATCCCCTATACCCGTCGGGCACAGGCGTCTGGTCCACATAGACCCGTGACGTTTCATCCAGGGCAAACCGTCCCCGCGCGATCATCTCTATGGTCTTGGGAAATATTTTCCAGTCCCCCACCGCCTTGAGACGTTCCTGATGCGCATCCACCACCTCTAACAATCGCGCTTCATGTTTGATCAGTTCTTCTAAAGGCTCGGGGAGATGCACCGGCAGGGGATCAGAGACCATCAAAAGAGGGCCGGTGTCCACACCTTCATCAACCCACAGGGTGGAGGCCCTCAGGGTGGTTTCTCCGGCCAAAATGGCGTCTCTGACCGCATGGTCTCCCACGAATTTTCGCCGGCCGTCGGCACGCAAGATGGAAAGGTCTGCAGGGTGAACATTGACGCAACGATTCAGGGTAATGTAACTCATGTAGCCGCCCAGGGCGATGACGTCGATGTCAAAGGCCGCTATCAGCGTGGCGGCCACCTGGTCATACTGTTTTCTGCTGGCCAGTCCCTGAGGTGTCCGTACGCTGCGCTTCAGCCCTCTTTTCTCATGAAAGGTCCGGATGTCATAGCTGAAATAGGGGAGTCCATGCTCCAGGGCGATCCGTTCCCCCGCACATTTGCCGTCCGAGCGATCGCTGAAGATGAAGACCGTCTCAAAGGGGCTTTGGGTCTCCACGGTCTTAAGTTGCACCTCGTGATCCAGAAGCCGCATGATATTGGTCCCTGACCCGGACATGAAGCCGGCCACCCGCATGGGCCGCTGGGCGTTCTGAGGGTCAAAAAGGGGTACGGCCGTCATGGTGCAGCCTCCTCCATCAATGCCTGCACCGGCGTAAGCCCGTAGGCACTTTCCTGTTCAATGGCGGAGAGGACACTGCCGCCGCCTGTAAAATAGTAGCACCCGGGATCGTCCAGACCCGTCATGTACGCTCCGGGACAGAGTTCCTTGAATACCTGCAGGGTGTCACCGCCGGCAAAGAGTTTCATGGCGTCGGGGGCGGCGGTGACAGCTTCGTACAGGGCCTTTGAGCCCTCGGAAAAATGGGGCATCATGCCCATGACCGCATTGACAAACAGGGTCTTGGCTGAACCGATGACTTTCTGGACCGGGTCTGCCGCCATGGATCGGGGATCCACATCCAGCAGGTAATTTATTGATTTGCGGTCTCCGAATCCGTCGATGGCCGTTGACCGGTATTCCCCTTCCACCCGGGTGTCCGGACGGTCTGATTCCACCACCCACGGCATTTCTAAGATTTTGTTCTCTTTTCGGTCCAGCTCCACCATATCCATGGCCAGGGATTTGTCCGCTTCCGATACCCCGGCGATGGGAACATCGTATTTGGCCGAGAGATAGGTGTTGTACATGAGCCCGCCCAGGATGAGATGGTCCACCTTCTCATGAAGTGCCTTGAGCGGACCGATCTTGGTGTCGTACTTGGCGCCGGCCACCACGGCCACAAACGGCTTTTGAGGTTCAAGGACCCGGTGGAGGTTTAGGAGTTCCTTTTGAAGCAAAAGTCCGGCAAAGGAAGGGAGCCGGGTGGCTACGTCGTATGTGGATGCATGGACCCGCCACGATCCAAAGGCATCATTGACATACAGGTCTGCCATGGATGCAAGGGCCTTTGCCAGGGCCTCCCGCTCAGGACCTTTTGCCTCTTCCCCCTTGAACCAGCGGATATTGGGGAGATAGATCATGTCGACCTTCCGCTTCTGGAGTGAATCGAGCACCGGTCCCATGGTGGCATCCATATGAACGATGCCGTTTTCAGGCTCAATGGGAAATTCCGGTATGTGAATTTCCACCGGGAGCTTTTCCGAAAGATAGTGCACGATGGGTTCCACGGACTCCCCGTCCCTGCAGGTAATGTGACCTGTTTTCTTGTCTCTGGGTCGGCCCACATGGGTCATGAGCACGGGCCTTCCTCCCTGGGCCGCAATGTAGTACAGGGTCCCGATGGTGGCATCAATGCGGTAGGGATCGGTGATCTTTCCATTCTTGACCACATTGTGATCCACCCGCAACAAAACGACTTTTCCGCTCAGGGGCGCATTCTGAATGACCCTGAGCCGGGAATCCAGTTTCCCCTTTTCCATTTGGCATCCTCCGGCGTTTACTTTATAAGTATGGGTGGACGATCTGCACTGGGTAGCTGAAATAGTGTCTAAATGTGGCCAAAAAGTCAACCCTGATTCAGGGGTTTCAAGGTTCAAAGGTTCAGAGGTTCAAAGTTAAGGCCCCATCATGTTCCTGAGACCTGTCCAAGATCCCGCTGTCTGCGGGGAAACCCAAACCCAGTCAGAAAATGGTACATCAGGGACAATTGAAGACAGCGAGCGTACTGGAAGGAGTGAACATCGTGATTGTGCGAAATATTCAAGACCAGGAAGTCATGGAAACCACTTATCTCGCCCATGGCGGCGCCGTGGCCCAGATGATCCTGGACAGCAGAGTACTCAGAGAGATCGGCTTTCTCGCTATTGCCCGTTTGGCGCCGGGCAAGGAGATTGAGGCCCACGTGGATCCCATGGAAGAGATCTATTTTGTGTTGAGCGGAACCGGTGAGATGACCGTGGACCAGGAGAAAAAAGAGGTGGGCCCGGCTGATGCCGTATGGGTTCCCACCGGCGCCGGTCACGCCCTCCTGAATACAGGGACCCAAGACTGTATCATCCTGGTGGTGGCCTCGCCCTTCAGGCAGGCGTCGGATCGGTGAAGGTCCTGATCATCAGAGGAGGGGCACTTGGAGACACCCTTATGCTCCTTCCGGCCCTGTCCGTGCTCTCAAACCGGGTTGAGATCAGCTTTGTGGGCAGGGAACCCGGACTCGGTTTTGTGCGCCATTGGGTTCACTCGGCCAAGAACCTGGAGTGCGGCGGATGGCACCGACTTTTTGGTGCAGATATGGACGGCCACCCTTTGCCGGTTTCCCGGGCAGACCGCGTGATTGCCTTTTTTGCCGATGAAACCGGCCGGCTGGGCCAAAGATTTCAGGCATTCCTGCCCCATGCCTCAATTTATATTTTTCCCTCGTTTCCGCCCGGGGATAGGGCCATCCACGTGGCCCGGTATGTGGCCCAGTGCCTGCGCAGGGCAGATTTGGGCGTGGATGTGGATGGGGCCATGGAAAACAGTCTTCGCCGGCCCCTCATCCAAAACCATCAATGGGTGATGCGCTCAAACCGGGTGCTGTTTCATCCAGGCTCAGGGGATAAGAAGAAGAACCATCCCCCTGGATGGTGGTGCCGGCTCATGGACGCATTTCAGGATCGGGCAGGGGAAACAGGGTTCAGCCGGATTCTCCTTTTGGGACCTGCTGAGGGACACCTGCTCCCTGAATTTCAAACACGCCTCAAGACATCCGGGACCGCCCTGGTCCATTGTCCATCAACGGAGGAGCTGACGGTGCTGCTCCAGGAATCCGGCCTGGTCATCGGCCACGACAGCGGCATTTGTCACCTCTCCGCCATGTTGGGGACCCCCACCATTGCGCTTTTCAGGAAGACTGATCCTGTCCAGTGGCAACCCTTGGGTCCTCAGGTCCAGGTCATCACCCGCCTTTCATCAGATGAACAGCTGGTCCGGAATGTGCGGGATGCGGCCTTTTCTCTGCTTTAGGACCATTCAGCTGCGAAACGTGAACTTCAATATTTGCGGCCAAACATGGGCATTGACCCGGAGTGCAAATATTGGATAGTATCCACCCTATACGATTTCTCTATGCCATCAGGTCTGTAATTGAGCAGGCGGCGCACGGGAACAGGATTTATGTCATGAAACCGGACATTTCCTATTTTTTCCATAGGATCGGCCACATCCGGTCTGAGCTTTTGAATGAAATTATCGGGCTCATTGAGACCGGAGGCGGGGTGGGGACGTCCCTGGTGCAGGAGAATCTTGACCACGCCTTTCTCATCGGGTATGCCATGTGTGACAGCGAAGTGGTGGGGACGTCCACCCACAAATATCCCCAGACGCAATATCGCCGGAAGATCGAAGCGGTCACCGGCCTGGATCTGTCCGGGTTTCTGGAGCGCGGGTACACGGCAGTACGGCCGGATTTCCGGGGGCTGGGTCTCGGCGGCGCCCTGATCAGGGGGCTTATCGAGAGGTCCCGGGATCAGCGAATTTATGTTACCATCCGGTTGGACAACACGCCCGCTCTCAAAATGACCTACAAGGAAAACATGCACCTCGCCGCCACCTTTGTTAATGCGCGCACCGGCCATGAACTGGGGGTGTTCACCAATATCGATCCTGAACAGATTGATCGCCTGTAATGTTGAACAGGTAGGTGGGAGGTTTCCCCGCTCACGCAGGATCTGCGACAGGTTTCAGAGTTCGGGTTTCAGGAGAGGGAGGTGATGGCGGGGAGCAGAATATGTACGGTGGTGCCTTTGTTCAACTCGGAGTGGATCCTGATTTGTCCATGATGATTTTTAATGATTCCGTACACTGCGGCCATCTCCAGCCCCCGGCCCTGGAACTTGGTGGTAAAAAAGGGCTCAAATATCCGGTCCCGGGTTTCTTCATCCATGCCTTTTCCGTTGTCTTCAATGGTAAGGCTGACATAGGCGCCGGGGTTCGGATCTGCATCAGGCTCGATCCCATCGGAGGCAATTTCTTGATTCTTCGCAGAGATCCTAATCCGACCTTTACCTTCGATGGCCTCTGAGGCATTGAAGAGTATGGCGGAGAGCACTGTTTGCATTTGGGTGATATCGCCTCTCACAGGGGATATATCCTTTGGCAAATCCGTAACCACATCGGTATCAGGTGAGATGGTATGTTTGAGTAGCGGTAAGGTGTTTATCACCATGGCACTTAGCGAAATGCGCTCCGGGTGATATTTTCCACCTCTGGCATAGGCCAGAAGCTGATCGGTCAATCGACCGATTCGTTCTGTAGAACGGCGCATCCGCTTTATGGTGGCGTCCACTTTTTTGTTGACTGTCAAACTCATTTCGAGCAGGTCCAGACCCGCGATGATGGGGAACAGGGCATTATTAAACTGATGGGCGATACCCCCCGCCAGGGTTGCGATGGCCTCCATCTTTTTGGCTTCCTGGAGTTGGGTTTCCAGCTTTGTTTTTTCTTTCTCGTCTCGCACCCGTTCCGTCATATCCCTCA
>JAWLET010000278.1:0-3735 GCA_041685955.1 Desulfobacteraceae bacterium
CTGGGGAAGTCACCCCTGGCCTTGCACTCAACCATCCGGATCACGGCCGGCACCAGCGATGACATGGAGTTCTGGATACCCAAAGGAGCCAACCGCTTCCATTTTGCCGGCGGGGCCAGGTTCATCCACGGCGGCGCCCTGCCCCAGGAGATCCTTGTCCCGGTGATCCAGGTCAAGGAACTGGCAGGCAAGGTTGCCAAGCAGGAGACCGTGCAGCAGGTCGGGGTCTCCCTGCTGGGCTCCAACCGGAAGATCGTCAATTCCATTCAGAAGTTCGAGCTGATCCAGACCGAGAAGGTGGCCGAGCGCCGGCTCCCCAGGACTCTGGTGGTCTCGATCCGGGACGGGGATACCTTGATCAGCAACGAGACGACCGTCACCTTTGACAGCGACTCGGATTCCATGGAAGATCGGAAACGTTCGGTGAAGATCCTGCTGAAGAAAGGCGAGTACGAGAACAACAAGGAATACGCCTTGGTGCTCCGAGACCCGGAAACCCAGATCGAATACGACCGAGTCCCTGTGACCATCGACTTGGCCTTTATGAACGATTTTTAAACAATTTCACACAGAGGGCATTAGAACAGTAAAAGAACTTTCACCACAGAGGGCACAGAGAACACAGAGGTAGAAATGGAGAAAGATTATTTTACAGAGAAGATTATCGGGTGTGTAATTGAAGTTCACCGAGAGCTTGGACCAGGACTCTTGGAATCAACCTACCAGCAATGTCTCGCCCATGAATTGCATCTGAATGGCATACCATTCAAAGCTGAGCTTCCTTTACCGGTTGAATATAAAGGGATTCGCCTGGATTGTGGCTATAGGATTGACATGCTGGTTGAAGACCGATTGATTCTTGAACTTAAGTGTGTAGAAGCGATCAAAGATATTCATAAGGCCCAACTGCTGACCTACATGAAACTCTCTGACATTGAGATCGGCCTGCTTATCAATTTTAATGTAAAAAGAGTGACTAATGGCATCCAACGATTCAGAATTTAACCACTCTGTGCCCTCTGTGCTCTCTGTGGTAAAAAAAGGTTAAATGAAATCATGGAAAACGAAGCCCACAGCCTCGACTCCCTGCTCAACGAGCATTTCCAGGGCAAGGTGGTCCGCAAGGATCTGACCAAGTTCCTCAAGGAAGGGGCCAATGTCCCGGTCTATGTCCTGGAGTACCTCTTGGGCATGTACTGCGCCTCGGACGACGAGGAAGTCATCCAGGAAGGAATCAAGAGCGTCAAGGACATCGGGAGCGTTCGACGTTTGTTAATACCGCTTGGCAAATTCATTTGCCGCGTAGGTTGCAAAGGCAGCCTCATAGGTACCGTTCCAGATAGCGCATCTGAGTTTAAGCATTTTATTGCAGTTTGTTTTCAACCACCAGGCTCCACTTCGTTTCAGTCTGGTGTGGCAGATGAACTTGTTGGCTGATTCGATTCCGCCACTGCCTATATGGTAGCCACCGACCCGGGCACCACGATAGTTCATTTTCTTTTTGTTATTTTTCAGATAATTGATGGTCTTGCGGACTTGTTCTTTGACATCAGAAGATCTGGGTTTGAGTCTTTTCAGCCCCCCGATAACCTGGCTCACGCCGTGTTTGAAAGACAAGCGGGTCATGGTTCCATCCACCCATTCCAAGGCCTTTTTGGAGTCATCCGGGTATAAGGCCGGACCAAGGGCATGAATGTATTCAGAACAATGATAGAAATCCAGGATTTCTCGGCCATTGGGGAAAGCTTCGGTCATGGCCGTCCACAACCAGGAGGCACCATCACCGATCAGTCCAATGCGAACCTTATCTCTGGGAATACGTGCGGCTACAGATTTGAGATCTTTTTTGAGGATTTCCGCATCAGTTACTTGGTGCCAGCTGGCTAGATGAAGAATCCCATCCTCTCCCAGGAGGTAGATACGAAATCCCTTGGCTTCATTGTAATCGCCTTTATCACGTTTCTCGTTGCGTTTTCCTGGCGGTCGGATTGGGGCGTGAGCCCCATCTGTGGCGACCATAAGCACTGGACGCCATTTTGAGCCGGTAGGCAAGGTATCAATACGGTTTTCAATATCTTGCTTTGATGGGATGACCTGCTCCAAAGTGAGCTGTTCTCCAAAATCTTCAAGCAGATCATGCATGCGCCCCTCGCTGTAAGAGACACCGGTGGCCTTGGAAAAGAGCTGACTTGCTCTGTCAAATGGCATTTCAGCCATGAATTCCAGGGCGATATCTTGAAGATCGTGTTGTTTCCTTGAGGGAGAAATCTGCAGGTCATGATCAGCCGGAGCATACCCAATACCACACGGGGAACAATAAAAGTATGGACGATGGATTTGACTCGGACCGTGTCTCGTTTCAACGCCTCGCGAAGCTATCCGGAGATATTTATGCATCTTTCCGCAGTTCGGGCAGGGAGCGTATTCTTGACTCAAGGCGTCATGATGCAGCACTTCAATGACCCCCTGGAACATAGCTCCCATAAAATCCTGTTTATACTCCTGGAAAAGTTGACTCAGTTCATGAACAGTCAACTTCTGCTTTGCCTGTAATTTCGGAGCCATAGCGTCGACGAATTGATCAGCGGCCTTATGAGCCATGGCACGGGTTTGTTCAACAATATCTTGACTCTCAAGATCCGGAAATTCCAAGACACGGGCGGTGTTCATTTTGCACCTCCCGCACACAAGTGATCTTTGAAATCAGGGACCAAAGGATAGATGTAGACATCTTTTTTCTGGCCATGGTAGTAAAAGCGACCGTTCTTTTTGGCATGACCCTTGGTTTGCCCGACATAGAGCCAGTTAGCAGCCTGATAGCAGGTGCCGGTAAAACGGGATCGATCCACGAATGTTTCCAGGAGATACAGCGGATATCCATAAAAAGAGAGCCAATCTCTGACAAGGGTTTTTGCAGACAGGGCCAGCAAGTGTGAGGCTAAATTTTTGATCCGTACCCAGGGAAAAATGAGGAATCTGCTGTTGTTGACCACATGCCGTATATTTTTGTTTCGGGCTTCAGGATTCCAGTGAATACAATCGTCACGACAGTTGATCCGGAATACAGTGGAATTCCAGGCCAGACAAGCGACCGGCCGATCCTCGATGCAGGCCAGATATTTTAAGTGTGCCCCGACAATGATCTTGAGGCTCTGATAGTGAAATCGATGGACCAGATAATTCCATAACGGTTCCAGAGGGCTGTGCCGAACCATTCTCAGGGTTACTTTGGAAAACTCATCGAATCGACCCTCCATGGGGGTTTGCAAAATATCAGGTTCGGTTTCAGGCAACAGGAAGTAACGTCGATTTTGGTTAATTTGGGTCCCACTTTTCGATGGCGGGAGGGTAATAAGTTTCCTGGATTCAAGGTTACGTAATAAAATGCGGCAGACCTGGTCTTTCAAAAAACCGTTTTCTTGCCGCCAGTCCCAGGCAAGGCACAGCTCTTTGGAAATATATTTGCGGCCTTTACTCCAGTTTTGTTGAATAACTGACTGAATCTGACAAAGAACTTCGGGAGTGATAACTCGTCCCCGGATGATCAAATTGTCTTCCATGGCTTACCTCCTTGTTGAGAGGTAAGCTAACATGAACCCTACGGAGAACGCAACCCCTGGGAGACCCCTTTTTTACATTTAGCAAACTAAAGTTCCGAAAGGTGCCAAAGGCAAGGGATTAAGGGCGGATGGTAGTAATTACGCTGGGGCAAATCCCAGGTGTTATTGATGAGCT
>JAWLET010000033.1:0-16367 GCA_041685955.1 Desulfobacteraceae bacterium
GTTTTGGACATGGAAGATGACTCTAAGAATGAATAGGTTTCATGCAGACTCAGGGGTAAAATAACCGCTTCAGCGTGGTTGGCGCCTTGTAGTGAAACCCATTTCTTGTTCCCATCCCTTTTTACTGAGAAGACACCACTTATTTTATCATTCCATATTCAAATCCGGGTCGAATTCCGATATTCCAATTTTCCCTGAATCATGCCAGGGCGTGATTTTCATTGGGGCAGTAGGCGGGCCAAAGCGGTGGACAAGAGCAGGGCTGTAGAGATAACAAAAAACGTCAAGCAATACAAAAGGTACGACGTCTATTACCAGGATCCGCTCTCGGAGCGATTTATCCTGTACAAACCCAAAGGGGTGGATATAGACGAGATCCGGATCAAAACAAAGAAGGTGCCGCAGCAGCTGTACGTCTCACTGAACGATCAGCTCGATTTTGTAGGGTGCCGGCACGAAGAATACAATGCCCGACTCAAGGATATCTTGAAGACCAGCCCTCAAGAGTCCAAGCAGCTTCTGACCAGGATCCTGGACCTGGGACTCACGGTGCCGGTGGGTGAAGTTCTCCATCATATGCGGACCACCGTGGACATAGTGGTGAGGGAGTTCATGGAAGATGACGACGTGTTGAGAAGGATGGTTGAAGTCACCACTAAAGACTTATCCACCTCCGTACATTCGGTCAATGTCATGTTGCATTGTCTGGGATATGCCCGACAAATCAGGCGGGAATATGAGGAGTTGAAATCCTTCGGCCTGATGGGTCTGCTCCACGATGTGGGGAAACTCAAGATTCCCGACAGCATCCTGAAAGCCCCCCGCCGGCTCACGCACGAAGAGTTTGATTTGATTAAAGCCCACCCCAATCATGGGTATAATATTTTGGTGCAGAGCAAAGTGGAAAAGCGCATCCGAATCGGAGCCCTGCAGCATCATGAAAGATGCGACGGGTCGGGTTATCCCAAAAATATGGAGGGAAAAGATCTATTGCCGGAATCAAAGGCCCTGGCGATCATCGATGTTTATGAAGCCCTGACCAACTGGCGCAGCTACAAGGAGCCGGTAAAATCGCTGGCCGCCCTGAACATCATAAAGGAAGATGTGGAAAAGGGCAGACTGGACAGGGAGATGTTTGAAATATTTGCAAACAGTCTTGTGGGCACCAAAATGTAGCCCGCCGGCCCGGTATGGGAGTCCGGATCAGTAACCCGGATCAATCCCATGAACCCCTGCCATCCGATGATCAGTTTTACCGCCGATGTTGCATTGCCACCAGCAAAGGACTTCACCGGGATCCGGCCCGATGGGGTTGGGCTAGGCAGCCTGTTCCAGGGCCGCGATCTCTTCTGAACGCAACACCCGATCGATATCCAGTAAAATCTTGACGCTGCCCTCCATCTTGGCCATTCCAAGGATATATTGCGTGTTCAGTTTGGTGCCGAAGGTGGGGGTATCTTCGATTTCATCGGCCTTGATGTTCAAGACTTCGGAGACCGAGTCCACCACGATGCCGATGAGCACAATCTCGGATTCCCCCTGGATCTCCACTACGATGATGCAGGTCCGTTCGTTGTACTCGATCTCTCCCATGCCGAATCTCAACCGCAGATCCACCACTGGTATGACCTTCCCCCTGAGGTTGATGACCCCCTTGACAAATTCCGGGGTCTGGGGAACCGTGGTGATGGGCATCATGCCGATGATTTCTTTGATCTTCAGTATACCAATGCCGTATTCCTCTTCTGCCAGTGTGAAGGTCAGATACTTTCCTTCTTTATCAACCGTGGATTTTACTTCCTGGTTAATCGCCTGGGTGGCTTGAGTCATTTTTTTGCGCTCCTTTGTGCTGTAGAGTTAAAGATAAAACCGCCATGCAGGCCCTCGGCCGCAATCCGATCATTCTCCAATGTTTCCCTCCGGCGCGGGATTCAGGTTTCCCGGGTTTTAAGTGGCGCCGGTGTTCTTAAACCACAGGAAATGATATCCCGATAAAGGGACCTCGCTTTTCATTGTGTACCTGCCACCTATTATGCAAGTAGAATGCCAACGAAGGAAAGGTCTGCCGTGTGGTCTTTTGTCAGGTCAAAGCCTAATAAAGACAAAACGTTAGCGCTTTGATGGTGGGGAACTGAAATATCCGTCCCTGGGAATTAAACGGTCTGATCCAGGTGTCGTCAAAGGCTTGACGCCGGTCAGTTGAAGCGCGGCTTTCCAAACAGGCCCTACCCCGCCCAATCCTGGGCCTGGGAAGAAAAAGATTCGTAGGGAACGGTTTTTGCATGAACATACTGAAAATTTGCTGAACAGGTCCCTGGTTTGATCGCTGTGCACTGACAGTTCACGGTTTTGGGTAACGCACTGAGAATGAAGATCACATCCCTTGTCAAATCCATAATGTTTCCAGGCCAGGAAAGACCCCTGACCGACCGGACCCGAGTCAATGTAGGGGACAGGCTGGTGGGGAAAGTCCTTGAGGTCAAAGGAGGAAAGAAGGCGATGGTGGACTTTGGGCGTTTTCGGGCCCTCTCCGACCTTGGATTTTCCGTCAAACAGGGAGAAGTCATCAATGTTAAGGTTGTGGACATAGGGGTTCCGTTGAGGCTGAGACGGTACGATGTTGACCCCCAGGTTGCCCCAAAGAACCGGAAGAGTCTTGTCATGGGAGCTTTCCCTCCCCGTCGTCTGCTCCAGGAACTTCAAACTCACATGAAGCAGGCCCTTCCGGCTGCGGAGCAGGCTCAGCGGGGAAGGTCCGGGCTTGGGGAGTTTGCCGCCGCCATAAAAAACGTGGTTTCTCATTTTGAACCCATGGATATGCAAAGGCCGGTCCCGGAGATCTCCGGTCGATTGAAGCGATTCATGGAAGAGTCGGGAATCTTTTATGAAAAGAAGCTTGAAAAGGTCATTGACAAATTCATGCACCTAAGAGGCGATCCTGCCTTAAAAGATGCCAGTGAAGCGTATCAAATAAAGAATATTGCCAAAAAAGACATCAAAGCCAACCTGTTGGTCATGAGGGAGTTCCTGGCTGGAAAAGAAGGGCTCCTAAAGGCACTGGGAGTCCGGGACCATGAAACGCTTCGAAACGCGGTGGAAAAACTCTTGACAGAGACCACCGTGCGGCAGAACGATACTGGACTCAAGCCGCTGAGGACGGAAACGGTACAGGTGTTCACGTATCTGCTTCCCGTGAAAGAACTGGAGCAGGAAGCCAAAATAAAGGCTTACTATCCGAGGAAGCATCGAACCCAGTCCGAAGAGGGGTTCAGGATTTCACTTCTGCTGGCTATGGAGAAGATCGGCCCGATCAGAGCCGATTTATTTTTGAAAGATCGGAATCTGGCAATAGATTTTTTTGTTATTGACCCTCAGGTAAAGGAATATCTGAACACCCATCTAAAGGATCTGGAATACGTGCTGGATGATTTTTTTGATAATTTGTCTCTCAAGGTGGGTCTTTCTGAGCAGAAAATCGAGAATTTTGAATTCGAAGACCTGGCTTCGTTGAGTGAGGGCCTGATCGATCTGAAGGTTTGAAAATGGAAGATCCCAAAAAGGCCGTAGCCATAAAATACAACCGGGATAAGGACCGGGCCCCCAAGGTGCTGGCAAAAGGACGAAATGAAATTGCCGAGCGCATCATCGAGAAGGCCGAAGAGAGCCGGGTGCCCATTTACCCGGACAAGGATCTGGCTCAGATCTTGGACACCCTGGAGGTGAACTATGAAATTCCGCCGGAACTTTACCGGGCCGTGGCCGAGGTCCTTGTATTTATTTACGCTCTTAACAAGAAACTGCCGTGAGAAGATCTGTCAGGGCGATGGATATCCGTAAGTCCTATAGGACCCTGGAACTTGACTATGGTGCTTCATTGGATGAAGTGAAACAGGGTTACAAAGACATGGTCCGGGTGTGGCATCCTGATCGGTTCCATGAACATCCCAGGTTGAGAAAAAAGGCCGAAGAGAAGCTGAAGGAGATCAATCGCGCCTATGGGGAGTTGATGATATGGTTTTCACGCGAAACGGCCATGACGCCCTTGACGGATATGGGGCCTTTTCTCCCGTGGTGGCGAAAGGGGCTCAGAGGAGTCGCACTGGGGGCCGCATTACTCGGCAGGTTGCTGTATCAGAAGATCGGCCGTATCCTGAGCGGAATGGACCCGGGACGTATATTTCAAGTCCTGTTGAATTATGGTAAAGCACTTGATGGTGTAAAGACGCGCAAAGGCGGAGCTGAAATCAGTCCTGGTGCGACCAGGGGCCGCGAAAGCCGAAAGGATATGAAGAACGAACCGGATTTCCGGTCGGTTTTCGATGAGGTGGCTCAGGAAAGGCGGGCCCGATCCAACAGAGAAAGATGACCTCGTGGGGACTGCAGCGATTGTTTTGTCTTTGTTTTGTTTCGGATATTCCCATTTTGCCATTGGGTCTATGGGAATTGAATGGTAGAAAATCACAATATAGTGTTTTCTGCTTGACAAAAAATCAATATATGGGATACATGCGGGTTCAGTTTTCGGAGTTCGGGACCATACCACAATTGTAACGAGTCGAGGCTGATGGCTGTTTTATCGATGACAGAGGCGAACAAGGCGTGTGACATCCTTTTCGGCCCTCAGGTGAATGCGTCGCTGGATTTTTTCAAGTACCTCCAACCGTCGGGTTTGAAGGCGGCATACCGGAAAAAGGTCCTTGAAACACACCCGGACAGGGCCAGCACCATAGGCGAAGACAGGCACAAGATGACAGAGCGTTTTCTTGAGGCCACGCTTGCCTATAATAATCTCCTTCCCATCATAAAAAGCAATGGGGCGGTTTTACTGCATAATCCCGCGGGGATGAAAAAAAGGCCGCAACGGCGGTACGAGAGGAAACCGGACCATGCCGCACCAGCAGATCATTTTTACACCGGCGTCCTCCCGAAGAAAAATCTGATGATTGGGCAGTTTCTCTATTATTCCGGTATGATATCATGGAAGACCCTCATCGAGGCCATCGTCTGGCAGCGGGGACAGCGCCCGTTGATCGGGCAGTTGGCAGTCAAGTGGAGAAAACTGTCCGTACGGGAAATTCAGATCATCCTTATGCACCGGCGGTTGGGAGAAAAATTCGGTGAATGTGCGATCCGGTCGGGATACCTAACGCGTTTCGAGGTTTTGGCCTTGTTGGGCGGACAGAGTCGTCGTCAGCAGCCCTTGGGGGAGTACTTTCTAAGGCACAACATACTTGGACCCGGGGACCTGGCGCATATGCTCCGCCAACAACAGATGCACAACAGGCGCATTTCCAGAAAAAGACGCACTTGAGAATGTCCTTACACTGCCCGTCCCGAGTAAATGGCATGACATCCCCCCACACATAAAACCGGCCAACCATCTCGGCCATGGTTTGGCATGCCTGGGCATCATCGAGAATGATTAAATGAAGCCCCTGGGACATGATCTGCCTCCTTTCAGTATGGTCTTTGTCTCGCCGTTACCCATAATTTTACGCAGGAACCGTACCAGATTCCCCTTGGTTTTTTCCTCAACAGGTCAAAGATCGCTCCCACCAAGTTATCGTGCCAAAATGAGAATGGAGGCCCGCCACAATCCACCTTGAATTTTCTGCAGATCTGTGATTATATTTTATAAAGGGTTTAGCTTAATTTGGGGCGTTCGCCATTTGATATGCGGGTCTGACGGATATGCATGCACAGGAGGATGGCTGAAATGGCGGTATCAAATAGTTCCAAAAAGGCAGGTAGTTCCAAAAAGGCGGATAGTTTCAACAAGGCGGGCGCTTCATGTTCAAAGGATATATGGATCATTTCCAATGCCAGGTATGCAGGGTCTGGACTGCTTCCGATTGGAGATGGGATTGAGGCACACTCAGGTGTCTGGTATCAGATTTCCGATATTGCCAGGTATCTGCTCAGTCCGGATCCCATTGAGATCAGAAAATGGCTTGTGGGATGCAAAATCCAATACCATAAACCAACCTTTGCCGCCGTAAAGGAACGGGTGCGAAACAGACTGTCTGGAAAGCACCGAGCCGACCCTGGTGAACCCCGCGGGGCCAGCGAAGAATTGCTGGTCCCCTCCCGAGAGCCGCTTCCAGCGTTAGCAGACAAGACCCTGAAGGCCCATTTCAACAGGATCGAAGGGCTGCTGAGCCCTTACAGTACCATTTCAAGAAAATTGTCCGGACTGGAATTAACCCGGGTCCAGGATATCGTAGGAATATGCGACGATGCGACCCGGGAGCGCACCCTGCTCCATCTGAAAGGCAGCCTTGAAGATAAGATCAACTATGTGACCAAAAATATCAATCAAGAGGTGGATGTCCTCCTGGAGAGTGCATATATAGCCAAAGACCTTTTTGAAATGAGGGGGTTTGACTTTCCTTCCTATGACCCGGGCAGATGCTACCGCATGATCCGGTTTGTCCGGGAGGGGAAGAAAAAGGCCTGTGTGCTTGGCGACAATGATGAGATCCAGTTTTGGATTGAAGATGCGAAATTAATTCGATATTTGCAACTTCTGGAACAATCCGTACAGGAAAATGGTAAGCTGAAAGACGCCTTTCGGGCCTGTGCTGAGGGAGACGCACAGCCATACCGCTTGTTTTTTAACCGTGAAATGGAGATCGATTACTCGCAGGCCAGCCCGCCCGAGATATACAGGGAGGTGTTTAAAACCTGCCGGCTCGCTGACGAGGAAAAGAATGCGGTCATCAATTCACTGAGCAACCATCAGATCGGGATATCGTTCAGCTACGCTCCCCGGGCTGAGCCGGGGGCCCGGCGGCTGTATACCTGCCTTTCCGTGATGCACAATGTGCATGCCCTGGAGTCCATAAAGGAAGATTTCCCCCAGTTGTATTCAGAGATCAAGAGGCGGGCAGCCGTGTGCGAGGCGGGCAGGTTTTATCTCCTTGATTCAGTGGGGGGGTATCAGAATGCTTAGGGATTACGCATCTGCTGACTATGCCTCGGTTCAGGAGCTGATGACCTATCCGGATACCCTGAATCAATATTTGGCGTTTTTTGAAGATACGTCTCAGGTCGAGGTGCCGGACGATCCCATTGAAAAGGTCATATTCCAGGCCCGGGCCAAAGAGGCTATTCGAAAAGTAGCCCAGAACAAGGGTCATGTCCTCATGGTGGGGCGTCCGGGGACCGGAAAGTCCCTCATCGCCAAGATGTTCAACGAGGTCCTTGACAAGTCCCTGGGCGATTATCTGAGACCCCGCCATTCCATTGTGGCCTATCCGGGGAAAGATAAGAATCACATCCGCATTGCCTATGAGGACCCTCAACATATGGATGAGTATATCTCCAGGATCAGGGCATCCATCCAAACGGCCGGAGAGAACATCGGTGAGTTCAGCCTCTCGGAACAGATAGGTTCCGTGAGAAAGGTGAAGTGGGGGCTTCTGGTTGCAGCGGGCCTCAGTGCGGTGGCCGGATTCTTCTTCCCGCCTGCCTTCATTGTTACCGGGCTTGCAGGAATCGGCACCATCTTCATGTATATGCAGGAAAACAATCACAAGGCTCAGGAAAAAATTCAGAGGGAAAACCTCCTCGGCAGGCGGAACGAGGTAAAGCACATCGAAGATCTGGTGCCTGAGATCCTGTATGACCCCACCAAGGATAAGGACTTGATGGCCAGAATATCGGAACCCAGCGCCCGGAACATGAAGGGCGGGTTCAGGCATGACCCCTATCAATCGGGCCATCTCCATACCCCGGCCCACAAAAGGGCGTTTTTGGGGGCACATGCAAAGGCGCCCATTATCTATATCGATGAGTTGAAGACTCTGATCAGGACAGGGTATATGTCCGATCTTTTGGAAATCATGCAGAACAAGAGATTCGGCCTTGAAGGGGGGCAGTCTGCGGGAAGCGGCGCTGCAGACCGATCAGAGGACAGTCTGAAGGCGGATAACCTCATCATTGCCTGCTGTAACCATGATACCCTGGCCTACCTGAGGGAGGAAGGGGACGGGGCCTTCCTAAGCCGTATAGAGGACCGGGGAGAGGTGATCCAGATGGAGAGTGCAGTCCCCGAAACCGTGGAGAATGTGGTTCAGGTGGCCCGGTATATTAAACAGGAGATCATCCATCTCGGAGAGGAATTTGAAGAGGCATGGGGGGAGGTGTTGGAAAAAGAAGGGTATGAAGGTATCCGGGACCGTTGCCAGCAGATCATGGGGAAACCGCTTCCCTCTGATTACAGGCTGCAGGAACGGGATTTTTCCAGGGCCGCTGTCCTGGAGATCGTCAAAGAGCTTCGCTCCCGCGCATCGGACCGAAAACTGAGCGCCACCTTAAGACCCATAAATGGGATCATCAAGACAGCCGAATTCGAGGCCATTTTGGATAATGCGCCTGTGGTCGCCCCGGCCCATGTGAGACGCGCCCTGGATACCCATATGAGCATCGAAGGGGCGATGTCCAAGGAGATCTATGAAAGCCGGAAAGACCTCAAACAATACATCGGTTCCATGACCGATGCCGTCGGTTATGTGGTGGGTCTGGCCGTCATCCGGTCTGGTTCCAGCGGTGAGGTGCACGGCATGCCTCTCCCCATCCATGGCCAGATCAATGCAGGTGCTACCGATACGGTGGTGGCTCCGGGCAAACTGGGCGATATCGCCAAGGCCGCCTCCAAAAATGTGAGAGCGTCCATCAAAAAGCTCCTGGAAGAGGCGGGGGCCCCGTATGTGGGCTATGAAATGCACGTGGAATATATTCAGGCCCATGAGGGGGTGGAAGGGGACAGTGCATCCGTGGCCATGGACATTGCGCTCATATCCGACTACCTGAGGCAGCCGGTCAACCAGAAATTCGGGGTGACCGGCTCATTGACGGGTGAAATTATTCTTGCCGTGGGAGGTGTGACTGAAAAGCTTCGATCGATTATGGCGCCTGATCTGGGCATGGAGGGGGCCTGTATTCCCTGGCAGAACCGCTCTGATATACAGCCGCTCTTAATCAACACGGACTTCGAGCACATCCGGCAAAATGAGATCCCGGGGATCAGAATCTTCAGAAAAGAGGAAAAAGAACACCCTTTTGATGTTTATTTCTGTAAGACAAAATACCATGCATACAAAATCACCATGGGCGTAGAACGAGGCGACATCATGGCCCGGGTCTTGGCGCGAAGCAAGAAAAATTGGTCGTCTTTTAAGCAGAGCAGGCCGCAATGATGTTTTTTTATGAAACCGTGAAACCTGAACATTATCCCAATTGGCAAAGAACGGGAATCGTGAGCCCACCGGTTCAGGACCCCGGTGAACCCCATTATCAACAGGACTGGAGGTCGGATGGAAGGGCATAACCCTAACGGGGATATTTCGCGCCATGATGGGCCGGATACCCCGTTTAGTGAAAATGAAGACAAGTATCGCAATATCGTGGAAAGCTCCCATGACGGTATCTGTATCATTCAAGACGCAGTGATCCAGTTCGCCAATAACCGATTGGCCCGTATGTTGGGTTTCACCAAGGAGGAGGTCCTGGGTACCTCGTTTTACGACTATGTGCACCCCGATGAATTGTCCAAGGTCATGGCCTCCTATGAGCGGTTTGTGGCCGGAGATGACCGCGAACAGCGATATGAAACCGTCATGTCTGACGGACGCGGCGCCATTGTGAATATCGATTTGAGCGTCAGTCCGACCCTCAATGAGGGAAGGCAGGCCGCGCTGGTGATGGTCCGCGACATCACCGACCTCAAAAAGATGGAAGCGGAAAAGAGGGAGCTTGAAAGGAATCTGCAACAGACCCAGCGCATGGAAGCCATCGGAACGCTGGCAGGGGGGATTGCCCATGAATTCAACAACATCCTCTGGATCATCTCGGCCAACGCTGAATATGCATTGAATGTCCTCCCGGTGGACAGCAGCGTACGGAAAAACCTCAACAGAATAGAAAGGGCCTGTGAACGGGCAACAGGCCTGGTGGGACAGATCCTCAACTTCAGCCGCCGGCATCAGCACCGGCCCAAGCCTTTGGACATGCGGGCCATTGTCAAGGAGACCTTGAAGTTCATGAGAGCCTCATTGCCCAAGTCCATTGAAATCAAAACAGAGATCGCCTCTGACCTGGGCCTAACCATGGCGGATCCCACCCAGTTGCATCAGGTGGTGACCAATCTGTGTACCAATGCCTTTTATGCCATGCATAAGAAGGGGGGGGTCTTGGAGGTGACCCTGGAAAATGTAGATTCAAGTGAGGTGGCATCGTTTCCCTCGGGCATGGCCCGAGGGAGGTATGTGCGGCTGCGGGTGAAGGACACGGGCCCGGGAATGGAACCCGCGATCATGAAGCGGATTTTTGAACCTTTTTTTACCACAAAGCAGGTGGGTGAGGGTGCAGGATTGGGATTGTCAGTGGTCTACGGCATCGTGGAAAGCTACAATGGAACCGTGAGGGTGAACAGTGTGCCCGGCAAGGGGAGTGTATTCGAGGTGTTTCTGCCCATTGTCGAAGATGAAACCGAGGACAACCCCCTGGGTGTCGGATTTGCACCTCGGGGGGAGGAAAGAATACTTTTCGTGGATGATGAGCCGGAGATTGCCGAGTCCGCCAAAGAGATCCTGGAGGGCCTGGGCTATCGTGTGGATATCAAGACCCATGCCCCGGAGGCCCTGGCGTTATTCAACGCCCAACCGGATGCATTCGCCCTGGTCATCGCGGATATGAGCATGCCCCGGATGAGCGGGGGAGAATTGGCAAGGGAAATGCTCCGTGTCCGTGCGGATATCCCCATCATTATCAGTACCGGGTATGGTGAACTCGTGGACCAGAAGCGGGCGAAAGAGATGGGAGTCAGGGAAGTCATTATGAAGCCCGCCGGCATCGGCGCCATTGCACAAGCCATTCGAAGGGCGCTCGACAATGCGTAATCGAATCTGATCTTACCCGGGAGGTGTGTTTATTGGCTGCTGAAACATATCCAGAGCAGTCTGGGCAATTTTGCCCAGATTGACCGTCTTGTCTACCGCGCCCAGCCTTATGGCCTCTTTGGGCATGCCGAACACCACACAGGTGCTTTCGTCCTGGGCGATGGTCATGGCCCCTCCTTTTTTCATCTTCAACATGCCGTCCGCACCGTCTGCCCCCATACCCGTCAGAATGATGCCGAGGGCGTTTGCGCCGGCATAGTCAGCCACTGAATTGAAGAGGATATCCACCGAGGGTCTTTGGTGATGAATCATGGGACCCTTTTTGACCCGTACATAATACCGGGCCCCACTTCTCTTGAGCAACACATGAAAGTTTCCGGGTGCAATAAGGGCGGTACCGTTGGTGACGCTGTCCCCGTCCGAGGCCTCCTTGACCGACAGGCTGCATAAAGAATCGAGCCTTTCGGCAAAAGAGGTGGTGAACTGGGCGGGCATGTGCTGGACCACAACCACTCCCGGAGAATTGGGAGGGAGCCCCATCAAAACCGTTTTGAGGGCCTCGGTTCCGCCTGTTGAGGCCCCGATGGCGATTATTTTATTGGTGGTTGCGGTCATGGCTCGAGGGTTGATCACTGCTTTATGCGGGGGGGGCAGCCTTGTTTCAGCCTGTTTCACCTTCATGTTCACATGGGCTACGGCCCGGATTTTGTCGGACAGTTGAATACTCATGTCCCCTACGGAATAGGCGGTGGAAGGCTTTGAAATGACTTCCAGAGCGCCCAGGGAGAGGGCTTCCATGGCCACCCGTCCGCCTTTGGGGGTTAGGGAACTGACAATGATGACAGGGAGCGGGTAAAAGCGCATCAGTTTTTTGAGAAAGGTCAACCCGTCCATGCGGGGCATTTCGATATCCAGGGTGAGGACGTCCGGCTTCAACTTGACAATTTTATCCCGGGCCACATAGGGATCAGGGGCCGTGCCAACGACTTCTATGCCAGGCTCATTGGACAGACTTTCTGTTAACACCCGCCTCACGATGGCTGAATCGTCCACAATCAGGACTCTGATTTTTTTTTTCATGGTTGTTCTTGTCCGGTGTACAGGATTTTGCTGTTTACTCCCTTTGCCAGCTCATAATGCAATTTTCATACCTATATCCGTTTGCGGGATTGGAGATTCCGGCAAAACGATTCTGTGTTGACAATTGGTGTCAATTTTTTTAACCTAAAATTTCCAAAGAAAAGGCAAAGTTGATGGTGACGTTCGCATCTATGTCTGTTATCCGGAGGCCTTGAAAATGGGGAGTTGTCAGGTGGCTTTGACAAGGATATTTTGATGTCACAGATGGCATTAAACGGGATTATTGGGGAAAGCACTGAGATCCGGGAGGTTCTCAGAATCGCTGAGAAGGTGGCTGCGACCGACAGTACAATTCTGGTATATGGGGAAACCGGAACCGGAAAAGGTCTGACCGCCCGAGTCATCCATGAGAAATCCGCTCGACTCCAAAAGCCCTTTATATCCATTAATTGCGGTGCCATTCCGGCCAACCTGCTGGAAAGCGAACTTTTTGGACATGTTCGCGGTGCATTTACCGGGGCCCTGAAGAATAAGACCGGGAAGTTTGAGCAGGCTGACCACGGGACCGTTTTTTTGGATGAAATCGGGGATATGAGCTCTGATCTTCAGGTGAAAATATTGAGGGTCCTGGAGGAAGGCGAGTTTGAACGGGTGGGTGGCAATGAGACCATGCAGGTGGATATCCGGGTGGTTGCCGCAACCCATCGCAATCTCGAAGAACAGGTGGATAAAGGCCTCTTTCGAGAAGACCTCTTTTACAGACTTTGCGTTATTCCTCTGACCCTCCCCCCTCTCAGAGAGCGGAGACACGATACCGTCCTTCTGGCAAGTCATTTCCTGCAGAATGTCAGTGAAAAAAATGGGTACGCCATTAATGGGTTTTCCGAAGAGGCCCTCAATCTTTTATCGGCATATTCATGGCCCGGAAACGTTAGAGAACTCAAGAACCTGGTGGAGCGTTTGGCTGTTTTAAAACAAAGGGGACGGATCGAAGTCCATGATTTGCCCGGTAAAATACGAAAAGCCGCTGAAATCCCCGTGAAAGCGTCATCCGTGGGCATTCCGGACGAAGGGATATGCCTGAATGCGGCGGTGACTGAATTTGAAAAGGCCCTTATACTTCAATCGCTCCAGAAGGCCCACGGGGTAAAGAACGAGGCCGCAAAACTGCTGAACCTGAAGCGGACCACGCTTGTGGAAAAAATCAAACGGTACCACTTGGATTCGCAGGACTGGGTGTCAAACCGATATAAAGAGATCCGGTCGGTATAGATCCACAATAAGGATGTGCGATGAAATCAAGAATACTTGTTGTCGATGATGAAAAAGAGATCCTTGAGACCCTTGCTGAGTTCATGGAAGGTGCATATGAGGCCGATTTTTCCGAGACAGTAAATGGCGCTTTGGCATTGTTGAAGAAAAATACGTATGATATTTTATTGCTGGACAAAAATATGCCGTACGCCGGGGACGAAAGGGAAGGGGGAATGAGCCTTTTACGATATGCAAAGGAAAACCTGCCCGGGGCGGAAGTGATTATGATGACCGGTTACGCCACGGTGGAAAGCGCTGTGGAGGCGATGAAACTGGGGGCCTTTGATTACATCACCAAGCCCATCTCTTTAAACGACGTGCAACAGAAAATTGAACGGATTCTGGATTATAAACGGTTCATCAATTCAGAGCATACCCTCCGAACCTATAAAATACTTCACAACCAGATATTGGATCTGCTGGTGAATCTCAATGACCTTCCGGAAGAGCAGATCGAGAAAACGTTAAGGACCCTTGGGGCCCGGATTGACCAGGTCTTTGGGCTGCAAAAGGATTACGAAAGCATCATTGAAGCCCAGGCGGATGCACTTGGAAAAATTGAGAGTTACACCGAACACCTGAAAGATGCCATCCCCGAGGAAAGCCCCTATTATGTGCTGGTTGACAAAATCAAAGAAGAATCAAGACGACGAATTGGGGCCCAGTAGCAGGATCTGTAAGAAATAATTTCCGCTCAGACAGTGGGATGAGCAGTCTTCCGGTGTTCTTGGACCCCCCATACCTTGCCCTTTATCCATTATGTCAGACAATGGTCTCCCTGTTGAACTCTCCCCGGTGGAGGGGGAGTCGCCCATCCCAGACCTGCCGTTTCCATATGATTTCGATGTCAAGCGCCCAGGGTGAACAGGACCTGAACATCCGGTCCACCGGCAAAGGGTGATTCGGTTTTGTGAGTCATTATTTTGACACCTTGATGATCATGAAACCATGGAACTTAAGCCGGTTTGCCGAATTCCTTGAGATATCAGGGGGCATGGCTTGAAGTGTGCGGAAAATTTCGCAGACGGTGTTTGGCACGGTTTCTGCTATGATTAGTGCAGGGCGGTGGGGCGAGACAACCCAGCCAAGAAAAGGATGTAATCCATGGGAACGGGGAGAGAAAAAATCCGGGGCCGGGAAACGGTCAATCTGATCGAACAGGTCTGGAAAAATAAACCCTTGGTCAACATGCGCCTGTCGGCGCATGACTTCGAGATATTGACTGTGATTGACGGCATTGAAACCTCAAAGAAGGGCCGCGTCTTTGCAGTGGATGTACCTGTAGATCTAAAAGAAGGATTTGATGCCATGGATCACTGGTCGGTGGAGTTCCAATTTACAGATGCGAACCGTGTCCCATGCCGGTTTACGACTTTTTCAGCCGGGATCTGGGATGATAAGATGTGGATCCTGTTCCCGGAGGTCATTTACAGGGAGCAAAAACGGGAGCATTTCAGAGTGGAAGCGCCCCTTAAGGCCAGCTTCTGTTTGAAGAAGGACGAGACCCAATACATGCTCAATGTGAGCAACATCAGCATGGGCGGCCTCCTCGTTACCGTTCGAACCGGCCCCGGATACCCTCAAATCCTCCACGTTGGAGAAAGGCTTAAGGACACGGAAATTGTCCTGGCCTCAGGGAGTGTGCATATCAAAGAGGCGGTGGTGAGGTGGACAGACAAAGGGGCTTTGGCTTCCACTATCCAGTTTGGTATTCAGTTTACCGGTATGCACCAAGAGGAGCGGCGTTTTTTAAGAGAAATTGTGTATGAACTGCAGCGCGCGTTCCTTGCAAGGCGAGCGGGTACGGCATGAGCGACAACGTCAAAAACAGCATATGGTTGCTCGGTTGGTTTGACGTCCCTATGGCGTCATCCTGCGGATTATATTATGGATGGTATTCCTTCCGCCCCGGTGACAGGCAGTCCATGGCGAGGCCGAATAATGGTTTCTAAATATCGTCTGATGGAGATACGGAAGGAGAGACTGGTCGAAATATCCGGTAACTTTGAAGATTATAAAGACTACGATACCTATTACCTGGATCCGGGACTGTGCAAATTCATTTTGTACAAGCCGAAAGGGGTGGGTATCGATGACATCCGGGTAAAGGAAGGAAAACTTCCTGAAAAATTGTATGTATCATTGTCGGACCGGGTGAATTACGCCTTCCAGTCTCAGCAAAAATATAACAAGGAACTGAAGCAGGTCCTACAGGTCAGCCCGGCCAAATCGAAACGGGTTTTGAAAAAGGCCTTGGACTTGAGCCTCTCGGTGCCCGCACCCCAGATATTAGAGCATTTGGGCGAGACCCTGGATCTTGTGGTGGAAAGCTATCTAACCAACCCGGAGATTGTGAAAAATATGATCCAGATCGCAACCAAGGACGCTTCCACTTCTGCCCATTCGGTAAACGTCATGCTGTATTGCCTGGGGTATGCCCATAAGGCCGGCTTTTCGCTTGAAGATCTGAAACTCTTTGGCCTGATCGGGTTGCTTCATGATGTGGGCAAGACCCGGGTTCCTGACCAGATCCTCAAGGCCCCCCGCAAATTGAATCCGGAAGAGTTTGAACAGATCATTATGCATCCCAGCCACGGTTTTGAGATTCTGTCGCAAAGCCGGTTGAACCGCAAGGTCCGGACTGTGACGCTTCAGCATCATGAAAGACTGGATGGCTCCGGGTATCCGAGAAAATCCCGCCGGGAAGACATGCTGCCGGAATCAAAGGCCCTGGCCATTATAGATACCTATGAAGCGCTGACCAACTGGCGACCCTACAAGTACCCCATTGATCCCATCAAGGCACTGCGCATTATCAAACAGGAGGTCTTGGAGGGTCGGCTCGATGAGGAGGCATTTCGGAATTTTGCCCGTAGTCTGATCGTTGCACGATAAAGTGGCGCTTCTGCATGTAATCCCCGAATCCATCCCCCAGGCAGTGTATGCCCAAAAAAAGTATTTTCCTCTTGACTTTCAGTAAAATTTACAGTAAATGGGTTTACCCTGAATCAGGGGTTCACCCATGGCGGTGTGAGGAGATTGTGAAATTAACGGATAAGCAAAAGGCATTTT
>JAWLET010000279.1:0-3726 GCA_041685955.1 Desulfobacteraceae bacterium
AGAGCATTTTCAGTTGGATGTGTATTACGATTAATTCCCGGCGGTGGCAGGCGGGGAAGAGGGTCGAGGTGGAAATTGTATAATTCATTGTCTGCAACACCCTGAACTTCGTTCTTTATTTTTGGTACCTTTTTCTGATGACAACCTGCCTAAGTGTATGATATTATTCATTCCATACACACCATGCACAAGTCAAGGGTTGAAAAGCAGGTGGACGAAAATACGTAATAACATTAATAAGTTATAACATGATTTCACTGAAAGAGCCTTTAATTTGGGAGCAGGGTGTCGGAGGTTCAAATTCCCCGCCAAAGAAACCGGCGGATGAATCCCGCCCCGACCATATCAGACCAAGATGCCCCTATGTCGCGGAATCAGGAGCTTCAAAAGGGAAGGTCGTTTATATGCGCTTTTTACGAGTATAGCACCGTGTCCAAAAAATACCCCGAATGTCCGCTTCAGAATCACGCCAATTGCAAGGATCTGTTTAATCCCAAGGTCTGTGCGATCGTGAGGGAGGATAAGCTCTGTACCAAGAGGAAGCCTAAAGCAGCCGCAGGCAAATAGGCCATCCATGAACCGTAGTGCTGCCCCTCCAAACAGAAAGGTGGATGGCCCCATTCAGATTCTTTAAGACCGCTTCTCATACGTAAAGCCTGCCTTGTGTATAGGGTTTCCCCGGCTTATCGATCTTTCCCGGACCCCCTTTTTGAAATGCGCTCAACAGAAATCCGGAACAGCCCTCTTATAGTGAGGATCCAATATTAAGAGCATGGAACAATGGACGAAAACCGGGGTTGAGTGTTATGCCGGGTATCGAGGGGACGAAACCCCTCGATGTATCCGATGGAAGGGCCGGTCTATTGCGGTTCTAAAAATCCTGACCCAATGGATGGAACCGGAGTACCGTTATTTTCGGGTCAACGGGGAGGATCAGGTCATTTATACCCTGCGGCAGGACGTCAACTCCGCCCTGTGGGAGGTTATCCAGGAAATACCACCGAAAACAGAACCGAGGGCTCGGAAATGAAAACAGACCCGGATCAAAATGCGATTAAAAAAGTCGAACGCACCATGGCCCGGTATGGCATGGTTGCGCCAGGTGACAGGGTGGTGGTGGCCGTATCCGGCGGACCGGATTCGGTCTGTCTTCTGAATATACTGTATGGGTTGAGACAAGCGCTTGAGGTGGAACTGGCGGTGGCCCATCTGGATCACGGACTCCGACCGGCTGTGGATGAAGACGAAACCCGGTTTGTGGCGTCGCTGGCACATGATTTAAACCTTCCGTTTTTTACCCAAAAGCTGAAGGAGGCCTTAAATCCCGGGGACGCATCCTTGGAGGAGAAGGCCAGGGAGTTCAGGTACCGCTTTTTTGACCAGGTGAAGTCCCGGGCTTCCGCCCAGAAAATTGCCCTGGGTCATACCCTGGACGATCAGGCGGAGACCGTGCTCATGAGACTTCTGCGGGGAAGCGGTCCCTCAGGGCTGTCCGGAATCCCACCGGTGAGGGATAACACCATCATCAGGCCCTTGATCGAGATGACCCGGGGTGAGGTCCAAGGCTATCTTCAGAAACGCCGTCTCCATTACATGACGGATGCCTCCAATGCGGATCCCACCTACCTGAGGAATCATATCCGCCTCAACCTCATGCCCCGCCTTGAGGCGATCCAGCCCAGGGTGGTGGAACGCCTGGCCCAAACCGCCGACATCATGAGAGCGGAAAAGGCCTACCTGGAACAGGAAGCGTCCCGGTGGTTGGATAAAGCAGCAAACAGGGGTGAGGGAGGGGAGGTCCAATTGCCTTTGGCTGATTTCAAGGCGTTGCCCGAAGCCTTGAAAAGACAGGTGATCAGGAGGGCAATATGCATGACAGGGAGCACCCTGAGGCGGGTGAACCTGCAGCATATCAAGGCCGTTGAGCAGCTGGCGCTCACATCCAATCCCCATGCAAGGATTGCCCTTCCCCACGGGATGGTGGCCAAAAGACGCTACGACCAAATCCACTTTACTCCACATGAATCAGGATCGCGGAAGGATTTCAGCCGCCGGATTGAGAGCCCCGGCCAATGGGATATCGACGTCCCGGCAGGGACCCTTTTCCTGGAACCTGTGGACCCCCAGTCGGTTTCAGACATGGCCCATCCCTGGCGGACGGCTTACCTGGACAGGGACCTGATCCAATATCCGCTGACCCTCAGGAATTTCCGTCCCGGAGACCGGTTCATCCCCTTGGGCATGAGCGGGCACAAAAAGGTCAAGGATTTTTTCATCGACTTGAAGATTCCGGTTGAGCAGAGGTCCCTTATTCCCATTCTGGCTCAGGGAGATAGAATTGTCTGGATCTGCGGATACCGATTGGATGACCGGTTTAAGGTTACCCCCCAGACCAAACAGGTTCTGAAGGTCTTTTTTGAGCCCCGGGAACCGATTCCCGGTTTTTCCTCCGAACCCTAAAAAAAGCCCCTGAAGGGTTTAAAAATCCGTTCAGGGGCGGCTTGGGGTCCAGGACCTTTCCGGTCCGCTATTTTTCAGGCGGTGTGGGCCTTAACACGCCGTTTTTGTCCCGTTTGTTGGGATAGGGCTGCTTGGGAAGGGGGGCGCCCGGGAGCTCTTGAACAGACTTTCCATGCTTCCAGTCGGACGGGCAGACCGCGATATACCTTGCATATCCCCCGGTGCCGCCCTCAGGCTTTGCAAAACCGATGATGATCAGAGCCCCTTTGGGCGGTACCTGGTCCAAATTTTTCATGCCTTCGGCCTGGCAATAATTGTTTTTCAAAAGCCAGTTTTCCCCTTCAAGATTAGGGGTGGTGTCCGTGTCTAAGGGCTCGTGTCCATGGAAAAGGATCTTTCTTTCCAGATGCAGCAGCTTGAGGGCGTCCAGCTTTGTGCCGGGGAACGGCTTTTTGGCAAACCGATCGGTCTGATCCCATTTTTTGTACCAGTCCGAACGGATGGCCACCACCGACCCTTCAGGGATCTTTCCATACTTGGTCTCCCAGGCCTTGATATCCTCCACTGTGGCATGATATCCGGGGTCCTTGGCCACCTTTTTATGGATGTCGATCACCACCAGCGGTCGAATGGCATAGGTGGCGGGGAGGTCACTGATGGTGACCCCGTATTCATAAAAATGGGCCGGCGGGTCCAGTTGGGTCCCGTACTGATCCGTTGGGAGCTCATAGGCGCTGGCAATAAATCCGTGTTTTTCATATTCAAACGGCTCGTCGATTTCACAATACCCCTTATATCGTTTTCCAGCCACTGCCGGTTTGAACTCGGCATTTCCAAACCCGGGCCATACGGCGATAGTGGGGCTGAAGGCATGGGTCAGATCCACGTATTTTGCCTTTTTGAGCACGTTGTCGTAGATATTCCAGAGATTGCTGTCTTCACTCAATGCAGGGGATGCGGTCAGTGTTAGCTGCATGAGGGTGACTGCCGCGATGACACCGAAAACTGCGATCACTTTCTTCATAACTCCCTCCTGTGACATTTGTGTTGATGGACATCCGTAACGCTCTGGTACTCCGTTTTCCTCTTTATCACCTCCCATCTATCCTTCTGGCGTCTTTGGGTATTATAGCGAAGATGTTTTATTGTGGAAGATTCCCGCTCACTGCGGGGTTGGGGCCCAAGCATTCCCCTCAATAACGACAGGGGATCATATTAAAAGGAAAAACAGGTGTCAAGCCTGAGGCGGATCAAGTTATATCCCGG
>JAWLET010000280.1:0-3721 GCA_041685955.1 Desulfobacteraceae bacterium
ATTTGCCTCCCGCACTGGGGGGATGAAATGCGGTATCCGTTGATGGAACTATCCGGTCAATCCGGTTAATCGTGTGGTGCCTGGGACGAGAATCGAACTCGTACAGAGACTTAGCTCCGAGGGATTTTAAGTCCCTTGCGTCTACCTATTCCGCCACCCAGGCATATGGGAATATTTATATCCGGGAATCGGGGTTGTCAAGCGGTTATTGGATGAACCCATCTATCTGAGATAGATCGGATTGGAAAAGATCCAGGGCCGCA
Source organism: Desulfobacteraceae bacterium (assembly GCA_041685955.1). Classification (GTDB taxonomy): domain Bacteria; phylum Desulfobacterota; class DSM-4660; order Desulfatiglandales; family Desulfatiglandaceae; genus JAIPDZ01. The sequence goes on from JAWLET010000280.1 coordinate 264, forward strand.
GTCCGAAAAAGGGAACCCGCAGATGGACCTCCACCCGGTACACCCCTTTTTGCGTCACCTGAAATCTTACCCGCCTGGCAATCCATTTTTTCAGGAGCGCCCCATCTTTTATGAGCCGGATTTCCGCCCTTTTCGGACTCTCGATAAGAAGTGTTCCGGGACCAAAGGCCCTTTCTTCCCCCATGCCCGCATGGACCCCGTTATGCGTATAATAGTCGAACCCAAATCCCCTCCCCTGGGCCAGCCGGTCATGGACCACGAATAACCGCCCTTCCCGCATGGCCTCGTGGATCTGGGCCTTTGCATCATCAAAGGTGGTGGAGAGCGGCTTTTTGAGCAGAATATGGATATTGATGGTATTGAGGGTATACTCATAGGGAAGCGGCCGTAATTTCAGCCATCCCCACCTGAACACGGCGCCGTGGGCATCGGATCCCCCGATGGCCACAACCCTTCGTTTCCGGCACACGACATCCCAAAAAGAGAGTGTCTTCCTGCTGGGACCTTTCAGGGTGGAGGCCTTGAAAAGAAGAAAAAACAGACCTTGGAATGGTCCCTTGACCCGTTCTTTCCAGCGGGATGAAAAATTCCAGATGCAGATTCCCGTATAGCCGTCTACGGACAGGTCATTCCAGGTATAGGCGATTGAATGCTCTTTAAAGAGCATCCCTTTCTCAAAGGGATGGGCCAGGAACCCGAATCCCCCTTTCCGGTTGACACGGTCGATGACCGCCTGGGGACCAAGGTCATCACCCCTGACCAGGGAGGTAAGCCCGAAGGCCAGGTAATGGTGATATCTCACCCCCAATTCCAGGCCCATCATCACCGGCAGCCCCTGATAAAAGCCTTCATCCTCAAGATGAATAGCGTCGGTCATGTAATCGTGCTCATTAAAAATAATAAATTCCAGACCGCATTTTTTCGCAGAATGGGCGATCTCTCGGACCGGTGCGGTACCGTCAGAGTAGGCGGAGTGGATATGAAGGTTCCCCACATATTCGTGCACCGGAAGCATGGCCTTATCTTGTGTCATTCAAGTTTCTCCAATTGTTCAAGTCCCATGTTCATGGGCTTGAATACAGCCAGCAAACTGATCCCGAACACCGCGGCAAAAGAGACCGCCACAAATACCCACTCCAGGGAAGAAACCATGTCTCCCCGGACATCGGCCATGAAGAGCAGATAGACAGGCCCGGCTTCCAGGACAATGATCAGACCGATTAAAAGCGAACTCATAATCATATATAAAACGCCCCCGAACCCGGTGGAGACCTGACCGATGTTTTCATGCCTGAATCTGGGATACATGGCCCCGAAACCGATGCCCATGGCGATGATCCCGAACACCATGAGGACCATGGTCACGGCCGTGAGCACCATCATGAAAGGGGTGACCTCCAACAGATAGTTGGTCAGTACAATCAGAATTTCACCCAGCACCAGCATGGGCAGGAGGAAAAGGAAATACTTGCCCCACACAAACCGCTTCAGGCCCAGGGGCGAGGATTGGATAATCCAGTACGACCGGCCTTCCGCACTCACCGCCGTGTACACGAAACGGGTACACACTGCGGCGAGCACAAACCCGGCAAGGCCCATGTTTAAGAAGGCGATTTGATTTTGAAGAAAATCCAGCCTCATGGGGCTCTTATCCAAGGGAAGCACCGTAAAGTTGTACACGTAGACAACCACCAGGGCACCGAGAAGGAGAAGCTGCGACCATTGGGTATTGTCTCTGAAAAAGGTGCGAATATCCTTGGCCATAACCGCGGAGATCTCCGGACCGAACGGTCGGGTGACCGTGCGGATGATCAGATCCAAAAACTGTTTTCCTGCTGTTCGCCGCTTTCGGGCCTCCTGGGATTTGGAAAACCCCTTGAAATAGACAGCGCCCGCGATCCAGATATTGACCACCACCACCATTGCAGCCGTACTCCAGGTCAGCAGGATCTCAAACAGTGGGGCCGCGCCCTCAGATGGGACCAGCCGGTCCCACAGGATCTTTGTCACCCAATGGCTGGGAACATAGGGAGAATCCGGGGCCTTGAGGGCACTCATATATTGCACAATGGTAAAAAAGGCCTCAGGGTTCACCAGCCGTTCGGGTCTCAGGAAACGAAAAAACAGGTACAGCGCGATGATCATCAATACCGAGAGCAGAAGGATGATGTCCTTTGTGCGCCGGGCCGGGAATATGTGCACCAGAATGACAGTCACCAGAATTCCCAGTCCCGATGCAATAACGGCCATGGCTACGTTGATATGGATGAGCGTTACATAAAAGACCGGCCCCGGCCCATACACCCAGGCATAGGCCATGAAAATGGGGAAACCGAACACGATCACCATCCAGGTGCTGTCCACAAAGGTGCTCACAGCCCTGGAGACAAACAGTGATTCCACGGATACGGGGGCCGAGTGGCAGAATTCCAGGTCCCTGGAGAGATAGAGGTTGGACAGGGCGGTGACGATATTGCTGAAGATGAGCAGGGAAAAGAAAGTCAGAAGGACCATGGAAAGGAGATGCCGGGCGAGAATATCGCCGATCATTTCCACGGACTGAAAATAGATGAGTACGCGGCAGGAAAGAACAAACATGCCTCCACAGAAGGTCAGGGCCAGCCCCCCCATGACCAGAGGTCTTTTTTTTGCTGATTTTTCTGATCCATAGATCCGATTTTTCAGACCCAGCATCCTCGGTCTAAGGAGCAGATAGAGATCGCTCATGGGCCAAACGCTTTCCTTCAGTCAGCTTCAGAAAAATCTGTTCCAGGTTTCCATCCACTCCCGCCTGTACTCTCAGGTTCTCCCCGGAACCGGTGGCAATGATTCTGCCGGCCTGGATAATGGCAATCTGGTCACACACCTCTTCAGCCACCTCCAGTGAATGGGTGGACAAAAAGAGAGTTGTTCCTTGTTCCGCCTCTTGTCTAAATAGATCTTTGACCAGTTTTGCCCCCCTGGGATCCAGGCCCACCATGGGTTCATCCACCACCAGGACCTTGGGCCTGTGGAGCAGGGCCGCACACATGATCAACCGCTGGCGCATCCCGTGAGAATAGCTTTCAATCAATTCATCCTGCCAGTGGGTCAGATCGAATATCCCCAACAACTCCCCCAGGCGGTGTGAAGAACCTGAATTGAGGTGATAAAGCCCCGCCACCAGTTCCAGGAATTCCCGGCCCGTCAACTTCTCATAAATAAACGGCCGATCAGGGATAAAGCCCACCCGTCCTTTGACAGCCTCAGGTTCTCTATCCAGGTCGAGACCATCGATGATAACCCGGCCCTGGGTGGGCCGGAGCACCCCTGCCAGCATCTTGATGGTGGTGGTCTTGCCCGCACCGTTGGGTCCCAGGAAACCGAACCGGGCCCCTTTGTCTATTTCCAGATTAAGTCCGTCCACCGCTTTTAAGCCCTGATAGACCTTTGTCAGATTAATGAGGCGAATCATAGGC
>JAWLET010000281.1:0-3715 GCA_041685955.1 Desulfobacteraceae bacterium
TCCAATGCTCGTTCATCATTTTTATAGCATTAAACGGATTTAATGCTCGTTTTAATGCTCGCGAGCATTAAAGTTACTTTAAAGGAACCTCCAATTTGGGAAACCGGTCGGTCATAAGCAAATAAGAAATTTGACAGAGCGGAAATGAAACGGCAGGGAATACCCATGCCTGGATCAGCCCGATCCGGATTGTTTTGAAGACAACAGGGAGCGTGTTAATCACAGTGTACAGAACCAGCAAAATAGATAAATATTGGAGGCATTCATGAAAATAACTTATGATGCTGGGGTGGATGTCCTGCGCATCCTTTTCAGCAACTCAGCGATTGAGGAAAGCGACGAGGAGAGGCCGGGCGTCATCCTCGATTTTGACAAGGCCGGTAATATCGTGGGAATGGAGATACTGGACGCATCGAAGCGGATGGAAAACCCGAGGGCTGTGGAATATGCTGTTGCCTGATGCAGCTTACTCGGGGCTACAGGGTTCTTCAAATGACCCAACCCGGAGTGGGACATGCTGTTCCGGAAGGAGGAGCGATCTCAAAGTCAAACGATCAGAATAAGGCTGAGTCACAATCCGGTGAACAGTATGAGCGTAGACACAGGTTGATATCCGAGGGGTATGATCTGGATCGTGTAGCCCGGAGGGTTGCTTAGTAAATTGTAAAAGAACGTCCCGCCCTTTGGTACGTTACCCACAGATGCCATAAAAGACCGGTCCTACTTAAATTTACTTAAATTTGCAGAGGCTCGACGTAGATGGGCCCAATGGTTGCTGGAAGCCAGAAAGCAATGCAGAAAGTAGTTCCCGGTAGGTTCTTCGGACCATGTATCTTCTGGAACTGATTTTCGAGAACAGCGCATATAACGGGGACGGCGGGTTTCGATTTCGAAAACGGAAAGACAGTCGGACCATTGCCAAATGGACCCATCTTGGAAGCGACAAAGCGGCCGGGGAACTTCTGAAGCTGATAAGCATTGCGTTGGGAGGGGATAAATATATCAACGCGGTAGGGGTGCCGGCAGATGTGGTGGGAGACTGCCGGCAGCCTCTCAGAGTCATCGAGGTGGTGGCCCGCCATGAGTTACTGGACGTGGCCCCGTCCGCCGCTTCCGTGATCGGAAGCGGAGTCCGTGTGGATGCCAATGGGCATGTCTCACCCCTGCGCGCCGGAGATCTGGATCTTCTCCCATCCGATATTCCGGGACAGAAGCTGAATATCGGAAAACGGATATCCGCCTATTTTCTCCTTGCTTATGGTAAGGAATACAGGGCCGGTCCGGAAGGCGAAGATTTCGATTTCACCGACCCGCTTTATCGCCGGTCCCGTTTTCACTCAATTTTACTGCCGGGCGCCCCGCTGACCCATCCGGCTGATTTCATTGAGCGGCTCCGTTACAAGGGGATCCGCAGGGGCCGGATACGGTCAAAGAAGGTGCTTCAAACCCTGTGCACCCATCTGTCACAGCAACTCCACATGAAGACGGCAGTATGGACCGACATGAAGGTGGCGGCCAAAGATGCCTGGCTTACGTTGCATCCCTGGCAGCAGCGTGCAGCGCTTCCCGTACTGGATATGACACGCCACATGATGGATGCCTTTCCAAGAGCCGGCATTCCCCTGGAGATGCCCGGCGTCATTCTCATGGACCGGCCGGAAACCTTCTGCACCCCTGCGCACACTAAGGACTACATGACGCTGCTGGACACCCTCTTTCCGAGTGTCCAGTTTATCGTGTCGACAGGCACGGCCGCTCTCAACCGCCTGCCGGCGTCTTTCTGGAAAAAGCGGCTCCTCCTCCCGGATACCGAAAAAGCGCCCCAAAAACAGGCGCCCGGTCGCCTGAGCAGGGATACCGTTCTCCTGATCGACGTGGACGGTCGCCTGCCGAACCTGGCGTTAATGAAGCTTTCCACCCATTATCGCAGTAAAGGGCACAAGGTGTGGCTGGGCAAAAGGGACTGCTTCATAAAGGGACCGGACCGCGTATACGCCTCCACCGTATTCTACTCACCCCCGTCCGAAAGACGAAACCATCGGTTAAGACGGCGCTACGGCGACAAATTGACGCTGGGGGGGACGGGAACGGACATCGTCTCACGCCTGCCTGATGCGGTAGAGGCCCTTCAACCGGACTACGGGCTTTACCCCGAACTGGGGGACCGTGCCATCGGTTTTATCACCCGTGGCTGCCCTTTTTCCTGCCCCTTCTGTGTGGTTCCTCCAAAAGAGGGAAAACCGAGGCAGATAAGCGATCTGGATACACTCCTCGAAGGCGGGCGCCGACAGAAGCTTATTCTGCTGGACGACAACATCCTGTCTCACCCGGATGCGGATCGATTCCTGACGGAAATGGCGGATCGGGGCATCATGGTGAACTTTACGCAGACCCTGGACCTGCGCCTGATCGACCGGGATCGGGCTCAACTTATCAGAAGGATCCATTGCTCGAATACCCGCTTTACCAGATCCAATTTTCATTTCAGTCTGAACCACAACCGGAATCTGGAGATGGTAGCCCGAAAATACCAGTTGTTTGATTTCAAATCACGACACAACGTGGAGTTTGTCTGCATGTATGGATATGACACCACACTTGAGGAAGATGTGGATCGGTTTTCATTTTTACGCTCTCTTCCCGGTGCCTATGTGTTCGTGCAGAAATACATGCCCATACAGGGTGGCCCGCCCCCCGAAGCAGTTAACTTTTTTGGGGAGGATCCGGACAGGCAGATTGACAAGCTGATCCGCATCGTGTTCACCCAGAACATGAAGAGCATGGAGAATTACTACCGATGGGTAAGCCGGCGATATGCTGAAACCTATGGCAAACTCCACATGGGGCTGGTGGATACGATTTTTCGTTACAACAAGAAACACAAAAAGGGGGAATATATTGCGTCTCTGGCTGGAACAAAAAAAAGACAATTCTGAAAGTCCTGCCGCGTCACAAGGATATGGAGCCTGTGGTGTTTGTTCCGATCCAGGACCGAGATCAACAGCATCTTTGGAACGATATGATGAGTCGCTTCCACTATCTGAAGAGGCCGCGGTTGTTCGGCCCGCAGCTTCGGTACCTTATTTACGGAAACAAATCAAACGGTGGTTCAGAAGCATCTGGCGTCCATAATACTTGGGCGGATCGCAAAAAGGCTTGCTGCAGACTGGAAGGCGGCCTACGGCATTCGACCGGTATTGTTGGAGACATTCGTACAGCAGGAACGATTCCATGGCACGTGTTACAGGGCCGCCAACTGGATCAAGGTAGGCGAAACGGACGGATACAGCTACTTCAGCAGTCAGAAAAAAAAGAGATCGCCCAAGACCATCTTTCTTTTCCCCCTCTGCAAAAACTTCCGGAGCGAATTATGCAGGGAATACCCATGCCTGGATTAGCCGTGAATTCCTCCATGATGATCCATGGGATGGCCCGAAGGCCGCTTATGGAGAATGTATGAGAAGGGAAATGATGCGGTCCTGGGTTCTGGGAAAATGTGCGTTGACCTTTTCAGGTGTATTTAGTATTGAAATTAAATGGAACTTTTTCCTGTTTAAGCGGGGAGGACTTCCTCACAGGTCGCGCCAGCCCTTGAATTTTTAGGCGAGTGGAGAGGTTATGGAAGAAAAGAAAATAGCGCATAACGAGGCGGCAGACCGGGATGAGGGTACGCCCGCCATGATTCGAAGGGGGGCCCAATCCGGTGTACCGCTCA
>JAWLET010000282.1:0-3684 GCA_041685955.1 Desulfobacteraceae bacterium
TTCATCAAATTGAGTGATGATATTGGAGCGGCAGTCTCCCCCAATGGTCCAGGTCGCCAGTGAACGGCCCAGCATATCGTGAAGCATGAGGACCCGGGTACTCCCGGCCATCTGCAGGATGTCTTCTGAATGGGGAGAATCCGCGGTGGTGATGATCGGCACCCTTTCAGTCATTTCGCGAACAGTAAAGGCAATATTGGTGTTGATCTCGTCCCGATGGGTGGCGACCACCAGGGAGGCCTTGTCAACTTGCATTCGGCGGTAGGTTTCGGGATCGTCCAACTGCCCTACTGCCACACGCACCCCCATATCGTAGAGTTCAAGGGCATGTGGCTGATCTTCCACTATCACCACATAATCATATTGACGATTGTTGAGCTTTCTAATGAGGGACACGGTCATCGGGTCATAGGCCATAAGGATTACATGGTTTGTGGTGTCCGGTGGAAGTGATTTGGGGGTCCGCCTCCTCGATTCAGCCTCCATCCAGGGGGCGTAGAAGAACTTGATAAAGGTAAATGGAAGGAGGGTGAGCAGAAAGATCACTCCCGACATGAGCACCATGACGGAAAAAAGACGACCCAGATCCGTATGGAAGGTGATATCGCCGAAACCCAGGGTGGTCATGACCGTGAGTGTCCAGTAAATCCCGGTGATCCATGAATAGTCCTTTCCTTCATAGTCCATCAGGAAATGAAAGAGGATGCTGTAAAAGGTTACTAAGAAAGCCAAAACCAAAAGGAATTTAAAAAGCTGGCGCAAATTTCGCTTGACACCTTCCGGATATGCCAGATAACTCAACACAGAGGGTAAATATTTCACGGCCTTCCTCCTCAATCGTTTACTGCTTTTCTGAATGTGCCGGGTCGGATATATTGGCAGGGGCCCGGAATCGGCACAACCGGTTGCCGTCCGTTAAAATTAACAGAATCCATATCACCGGTCAAATTTAAGGGAAATCGGACAAAAAAATGGGTATTGCCACTGACATCATCCTTCTTATCGTCGCTGCCTTTTCATGCGGTCTATTGCTGCAGCGGTTAGGCCAGCCTCTGATCCTCGGGTATATCGCCGCCGGTATCATTTTAGGCCCCCATACAGGCGGGCTAACGGTCTCCAATATGCACGAAATCGAGTTGCTTGCGGAGATCGGGATCGCACTCCTTTTATTTGCGCTTGGTCTCGAATTTTCCCTGAAAGATCTCAAACCGGTCAAAAAGATCGCTATCTTAGGGACCCCTGTTCAAATACTCCTTGTCATAGGGCTCGGTATGGGCATCGGCCATCTCATGGGGTGGGGTTGGAAAGCGTCCCTGTGGCTCGGCGCCCTTATTTCTCTTTCCAGCACCATGGTGATTCTCAAAACGCTCATGAGCCAGGGCTGGCTGGGAACCCTCTCCAGCAAAGTGATGATCGGCATGCTCATCGTCCAGGATCTGGCTGTGGTGCCCATGATGATCATCCTTCCCCAGTTGAACAATCCGGCTGTGGGTCTGCCCGCGCTTGGATTCGCAGCCCTGAAAGCCGGGGCATTCATTGTGGGAATGGTTTTGCTCGGAACCCGGTTATTGCCCCGCCTCATGGCCCACATCGCCAAGCTTGGTTCAAGGGAGCTGTTTTTACTGGCGATTACTGCCATCGGGCTGGGGATAGGCTACTTTACCCATATGATGGGGCTTTCTTTTGCCTTTGGGGCGTTTGTGGCCGGGATGGTGTTGAGCGAGTCCGACTACGGACACCAGGCGCTCAGCGATATCATTCCGCTTCGGGACCTTTTCGGATTGCTGTTCTTTACATCGGTGGGAATGCTTTTTGACCCCGCTTTTCTAATAGACCATATCGGGCAAGTGGTCATTCTGGTGCTGGCCGTAAGTACCGGAAAGGGCCTTGTTTTCATGTTTATATCCCGCATCTTCCAGTATCGAAATGTCATCCCCCTCGCTGTGGGACTGGGCCTGTTCCAAATCGGCGAGTTTTCACTGGTTCTGGCAAGAGTGGGGTTATCCACCAACTCCATTGGGACGGATTTTTACGCCTTGATATTGACCGTCGCCATTTTGACCATGGTGCTCACGCCCTTGATTTCAGGCCAGACCGCCAGAATATACGCATTAAAGAAACGCTGGTTCCGCCATGAGACGCTCCAGTCATCCAATATTCCGGATACTGGACTTACCCAACATGTGGTGATTGCCGGAGGCGGACGCGTAGGCTTTCAGATAGCGCAGGCCCTGCAGCGGCTGAACATGCAATTCGTCATTATCGAGCTTGACCAGCGGCGGTTTCAGAAAGCCAAGGAAGCTGGAATGGCGGTTGTTTATGGCGACGCCGGCCAGGAAATCGTCCTTGAAGCGGCCGGGATCAAAGATGCCCGTCTGTTGATTCTGACCCTTCCTGCACTGGCCGAAGCAAAGGCGGTTATCACCCATTCCAGACGCCTGAACAGCCGGCTCCAAATCATAGCGAGAACTCCGGGTCCGGAATCTTTCCAGGTATTGAGGGACTTAGGGGTTTCCCAAATCGTGCTTCCGGAGTTTGAGGCAGGCCTTGAACTGACGCGCCAGTCTCTGCTCTGTCTTCACGTCCCGCCGATCGAGGTCCACCAGTGTACCGACATCTGCCGCCAGGAAATTTATGCGGATTTGGTGAATGAAAAAGAGGAGTATAAGGTGCTCTCCCAACTTCGAAATGCGGAACAGCAGTTTGATTTACAATGGGTGCGCTTGGATGGGGAAAGTCCTGTGGCGGAGAAGTCCATAGGAGAAAGCGGAATCCGAAAGCGGACCGGGGCATCCGTGGTGGGGGTGGTCCGTGGAAAAAAGCTGACCCCCAACCCTGGTCCGGACTTTGTCTTACAGCCGGACGACCTAATCGCCGTTATCGGAAATGAAAAAAGCAGAAATGCCTTTGTTAACATGGTATCATCACCATCTTGAAGAAAGCAGCGAAACCTGAGAAGAAGGCTGATAAAAAGGCTGGTAAAAGCGAACTCCAGCGCTGAAAAGTTCAGCCTGTGAGCAATGTAAAATAAAACCGGATAAGGAGGCGTTTAAATGACTAAAAAGACTATGTTTGCCTGCATGGCCGGTATCGGCTTGTTTCTGCTTTTTGCACTAGTCCCTGGCCTTGCTCAGGAAAGACTGGGTAAGGCAGCCGTTTCCGATGAAGAGCTGACTCAGACGGCAAGGGCCCATGTCAAAGTTATGGAGATTCAAGAGAATCTTCAGGAGTCTTTACGCGAAGCCGAGCCCGACTATAAAAAGGTTATGGCCTTGCAACAGGCAGCGAACGAAGAAATGACCCGGGCTGTGGAGGAAGAAGGGCTGGATCTTCAGATGTACGAAAAGATTATCCAGACGCTAGAGGCAGATGCTGACCTGAAAAAGGAATTCATGCGCAAATTTGAAGAGTTACAAGATAAATAGCACCCACATGGATGATAAAAGGAGACTTCCAAATATACGGAACCCGGGGACGGGAACCAACGTCTTCCTGTTTTTGTATATGTCTTGGGGCTTCATCTCAGGGCTCTTCTTTGATTTTTCGGGAAGGCTTGGGATGAAGCTCAATCAGTCTTAACGCAATGGCCAGCAGGGCCGTGCATGCCGGCAAAAGCAGCAGTGTGCCGATCTGACACCAATCCAGTGAAAGATGCGACTCTTGAAAAACCTGCAAGGCCACTCG
>JAWLET010000283.1:0-3676 GCA_041685955.1 Desulfobacteraceae bacterium
AAGACCAAAATGGCCACCAGGACCCCCAGGGCCATGGGATAGATCATGGAAAAAAGCATCCATTTGATGGATCCGGTCTGAACCTTTACCGCGATGACCGTTGCCAGGCAGGGGGGATATAGCACCATGAACAGCATCAGGGCCAGGGCATGAAGGGGGGTGAAATCCGCCTCGCCTTTGGCCATTCGCTGCTCCAGGGTTTCCCCGCTTACATCCGATTCATACAAGGCGCCCAATGTGGCTACGCTGCTTTCTTTGGCCGCAAAGGCACTTAAAAGCGCGACGTTGACCCGCCAGTTGAATCCGGCCCAGCGGGTGACCGGCTCCAGGCCCTTTCCCATCCGGCCCAGGAAGCTCTGGTTGATCCGCTCGTTTTTCATGTCCATGAGCAATTTTTGTCGAGTCCGAACCAACCGTTTGGCGGCCCGGTACACGGTTTTCCCATTAGCCCCCTCCCTTCTCACTATGGAGAAGAATTCGGGATTTTTCTGTTGAAAAGTTTCATTAAGGGCCTGGGCCTTGGCCCCGCCACCCGCTTGAAGCCGGGCGTCTTTATAGGCATTCCAGTAATTGGTAAAATCCATGATATTGTCCGCGGTGATCACTCCGGCATAAGCAGTGTTTTGGACGCGCTTTAGAAATGTAGAAATGGCCTCTGCCTTCTTGCTTTCATAAAATGACATCCTCTCCTTGCTCAGCCCCGGGAATTGCATGAGTACGAATATGATGACGGCAACGGCTGCCACAATGGTGGTGATTTTCCGTAAAAACAGCCACACCCGTTCCACGGCGCGGCCGAGGACCGCGCGCACAGTGGGCAGGTGGTAGGGTGGCATTTCCATAATGAAGGGGGCGGTCTCTTTGCCCTTCAAAATCGTGAGGGTCAGTAATTTGGACACCGACAGCACCATCAGTAGACTGATGGTGGAGATAAAAAACATGGCCCAGGCCTTATGCGCTGCAAAATAGATGTTGATCAATAGAACGTACAGCGGCACCTTGGCCATACAATTGAGGAGCGGTATGATCAGCACAGTGGCCAGCCTCGATCGCTCGTCCGGGATGCCCTTACAGGACATCACACCCGGGACCGCTCACCCGCCCACATAGATGCCGCCCAGGACCATGGGGAGGGTGGACTGGCCGTGCAGCCCAAACCGGCTGAAGAGCCGATCCATAATGAACGCCATCCGGGGCATGTACCCGCTGTCCTCCAGTATGGCAATCAGACCGAAGAGGATGAAAAAGATAGGGACATAGTTCAAAAGCGCATTGATGCTGTCCACGAACCAGAGTGAAAAGGCCCGGATCAGGGGGATCTCGATAAAGCCCGGGGCCGGGGTGAGACTCTCCACGACACTGCGCAGTTTGGCCAGCACCGGCCACGTATAGTCGGTGAGATTATATCCCTGAACAATGGACAGGTAATACAATAGCCAGATCACCCCCACCAAAATGGCCGGCCCCAGGAGTTTGTGACAGGTAAGCCGATCCAGTTGATCGGAGAGCGTGGGTCGGGTATGGGTACTGGAGCGCGTGCATGATTTGGCAATATCGGCTGCGGTTTGGTACCGGCGGCTGGCAATATGCAGTTCGGGTGCCTTGTCAAATTGGGCCTCGAATGCTTCGCGCATCTTCTCTATGGATGCCATGAAGGGATCAGGCTGGGGAAGCTTTTCCCGAATCAACCGCTCGGCCTCGACATCCCCTTCCATGAGCTTGATGGCCAGCCATCTTAGGGGATACGCCTCTCCCAGTTGGGTTTTCGATGACAGCTGGGCCACAATATCCCGAAGAAAGGGTTCCATTTCCCTGTAGTCAATACGTGCGGTCTCGTCTGAAGATCCCTTCTCCGAGATGTCGGCCATCTCCTCCAATAATTCCTTTTTGCCTCGGCCGCTTTTCATGGTGGTGGGCACCACCGGCACCCCCAGCCTCTGGGCCAGAAGATCCGTGTCGATGTGGAGGCCCCGCTTTTGGGCCACATCCATCATGTTGAGGTTCAGGATCACCGGGATGTCCATTTCCAGTAGTTGAAACGTCAGGTACAGGCATCGCTTGAGACTGGATGCGTCCATGACATTGACCGCCAGAGAGGGCTTTTGATGGAGGATGAAATCCCGGGAGACACGCTCCTCAGGGGAATAGGAGGTAAGGCTGTAAGTACCGGGCAGATCCACTACCTCCATTTTGACGCCCTTATGGGTGGCCCAGCCGGTCATCTTATCCACAGTGACCCCGGGATAATTGGCCACATGTTGCCGGGCGCCTGTCAATGCGTTGAACACGGTGGATTTGCCGCTGTTGGGTTGTCCGGCCAGGGCCACAAGGTGTTTTCGGGGCGTCATGAGACTTCTACCTCCACAAACCGGGCCTCCTCGTGGCGAAGGCTGACAAAATACCCCTCCAGTTCCACTTCCATGGGATCCTGAAGGGGTGCGTTACGAACCACTGTCAGGAGCATGCCGGGGTAGATACCCATATCCAGCAGTCGCTGGCCCAGCTTGTCCCGTGCGGACAAGCGTTTAATACGGCACCGGCTTCCCGGTCTTAATTCGTCCAGCGTCATGATTGATCTCCTTTTCGCACCACAAAAAAAGGCGTAACCCGGGCGTGCTGATACACCAGACGTTACGCCTTCACTTCCTCCGCACCGTTAAACAGCCGAAGGCCGTAAGACATTCCCTGAAGTGGTTATGGATTGTCGATCAAAACAACAGTCAGTTTTTTCCGGAGTGCTTCCAGCCTTCTGGACTTAAAGGCCTTTCGACTCTCCTCCAATACGTCAATGGCCTCCATGATGGCCTGCTTCAGTCTATCTTCGCGTGAGGGCTGGGGCCGGAGGTCTAAAAAGGCCTCCGGATGACATGGATCCATCTGGCTCTCCAGTACCGAGGCCACCAGGCTGCGATGCATCTCGATGCGTTGATGCAATTCTTCGGCGTTTCTGTCAATGGCCGAGATGACGTCCTTTTTGTTGGTGCGATCCATTTATTCGAGTTCACTAAATTAATTAGGTTTATCTAACTAAAGCGGTAAAAAAATTATTCCACAATTATTTTTTGAGCCATTCCCCGGCCAATGGCCAGTCTGGCATCATTGACCCTGAGGACCACGGGACCTCCAAGACCGCGGCTTATGACGGTCACGGCCGTCCCCGGCATAAGCCCCATGCTGTGCAGCTTTGCCTTGATGCCGTGTCCGCCATTTATGTGGTTAAGCGTTACCTCTTTTCCTTGATCCACGTTTGCCAGTACCATATCGCTCACTCTGCTCCTCTCTCGAGATTCTTGAGCTTATCTCCGAACCCCTTGACAAACACCTTCATGTGCTCAAGGCACTTGTCCTTATCCTTTCCATACGCCCTGAACGTCTCAAAGCGTTCCAGCCAGTTATCCCCGGTTCTGGGGCAGGACTGGATAAATTCCATAAACGCCACAAACCGATCCATGGTGGCAGGGCCTACGGCATGTTCCATCCGGCACGCCTCTTCATCCGCCTTTTTATAATCGATCCCGAGGATATCCGTCAAAAATCGCCGCAGGATCTGATGCCGCCGGTCAATCTCTTTGCCCACCTGGACGCCTTTCGGGGTCAACTCCAAATACTCATATCGTTCATAGTCGATGAAGCCCCGTTCACTGAGGGTCTTGAGCATGTTGGTGACCGTGGGCAT
>JAWLET010000284.1:0-3667 GCA_041685955.1 Desulfobacteraceae bacterium
GAGGGGGATTCCATACGACTGATCTGCTGCTGGGTGGTCCCTGCCTTTCGGGCCAGTTCCTTCTGGGATAGACCTGCTCTTTTTCGTAACGCAGCCAATTTCATGGCCACCTCCCAGGCTTCTCCCGCCCTTTCGAAGCGTTCCTTGAATTCAGGGTCTTTGAGTTCTTCTTCAAGATATCGTTCAAAATTGGTCATTTTTTTCATTGCCCGAACCTCGCGCGCCAATCCCGTTTTCTGTCCAGAGCGACCTTTCGGTCTCTCGGCGCAATGCGTCTTGCCTTGTTTCGAACCTCGTGTAATACGATGATGCGTCGCCCCTTTACAAAAAAATAGAGCATTCGGGAGTTCAACTTGCCCACGTGCCTGAGTTCAAAGAGATCATCTCCAATGGGCTTGGATAGAGGAGGCCTATGGTAATGCCTGTTTCGGAGTTTCGCGAGACCGGCCATCACGGCCGCAAAATCATCCGGATCCGATTCCTTCAATGCATCCAAGAAGTCTTGAACGGGGCGTCCTCCCGAGCGGGTTTCATAAAATTCTATGGCGAATTCCATCTCATGTCAACCTCAATATTGATGTATTTCGACATAAGCGACATAAGGGACGGTCATAGGTAAATAAATAACTCAGCCTTATTCTGATCATTTCACTTTGAGACCGCTGCCCCTTTGCGAACAGCATACCCCACTCCGATTTCCCTTCCTTGACCGGGAAACTCTCCTCAATGAATCGACTGTTATTGCTCATTCTGTCCCTTTCGATCCATATCGTCCAGGACCCCCTGGACATGGGATTTCAACGTGGGGATATCCTGCTCAACCGTTTCCCACACCAGATAGTAGTCTATGCCGAAGTAGCCATGGATCAGACGATCCCGCAGGCCCGCCATATCTTTCCAATATCCTGTAAAAATAATCGATAATCCCGTTTCATAGGCTGACCAGATCGCGGTAAATATGGGGGGCGATCTCCTTTCTGACGGCTCTTTTAGAGACAACGTCAACCGGGCAATGAAGTCTCTCCTCCAGAAAATTGCCGAGTCCGGTCAAATGGAGAAGCGTGGCCCCTTCCCGGAACTCCACCAGCACGTCCAAGTCGCTCTCCGAATGTTCCTCTCCCCTGGCGTACGAGCCGAAGAACCCCATGATTTCCGCCCGGTATCTCTCTCTTACTTCGTCCCTCGCCCTTTCAAGGGCCTCAATGATTTCATCCTTTGTCATCTTGTTTTCTCTCCCCTGGTTTTGATCTGTTCCGACGGCACCACATGCCGTACCACTTCCAGCCTTTCCTCCGGGTCCAGATTCTCAGCCGGGTTTTTCACGATATAGAGCTGGGGGCTTGTTGCGGCGTTCGTGACTGCATAGAGATAGTAGGCCTCCTGGAACCGCTGGGCCTTGAACCATTCGTTGTGGGTGAGGGCCACGGGGCCGGTCCCTGCCCTGGCCTTCACTTCGATATACCGGATGTCCCGGCTCTCCGCATCCACGGACCGGATGTCAAAACCTGAGTTTTCCGCGGATACGTCCTGCTGGGTCCGCCCGTTTTTCACTTCATGGGCCATGGCCGTTTCCATGCCGATCCGCTCGATCTCCGCGCTCTCCCGCATCTGGCCCTGGGGCATGTCTCCCGGCGTGACCCGGATGAGGAGGTGGCGCCGACTATGCGAATGTAGCCGCCCATCTCCTCAGCGAACTTGACCTCCACCGGTTCGGGCCACAACGGGCCTTCAATGATGCTGCCTGGTCTGATGTCTGTCATGACATTTCTCGAAGGACCATTCAGTCTGACCACGTACTACTTTCTGGTTTATGGTCTCTGGTTTCTGGTTGACGGTTCCTGATCCATTTGAAAAAATTCCTTACGGCAATTCGTGTTCTTCCGGATAGAACCTGATCGTCGTATCCGGCTGTGACAATCCCGGCATCTGTCACGTCAAATCTGCCCTCGGAAGGATCTCGTTTGCGGGTAGGTCCAGGGTGATGAGTGTCTTTTTCCGGCACCGGGATAGATATATGAATTGAAAATCAGTATCAGGAAGCGAGAGGAGAGGTACAGGAGAATTGATTCCACAGGGCCATCCCGACGAGATCCGAATCGCAGGCCGGATAGCTTAAAGTCCCATAAATGAACCGGATTCCTTATATTTATCCGTTTCGAGGATATGGCTGTGTAAGGAATGGAACGGATCCCCTTTGATCGCTCCTTATTTTTGGTATGGCTGGACGGTCGCCAAGCCGTCCATGAATTGATAATGCCGCTGGTTAAAAGTATGCAGTGGCAACCCCTCGGCCAGCGCCGTCTGCCCAATCATCAAATTGCTATCCAGCAGAATCATGGTGAAAATCCCCCCGCTGCTGTGCCTTCTCTCTCAGTCTCCTGGCATAGATCCCGCTGTCCTCTATGTCATCCCTGTCTTCCCATAGACCGATAAGACCAGATCGCCGCAGTTCGCCCACGGTCAACTTTGGATGCTGCATACTACTTCCGTCAGTCTGCGGCATTACAATGATTTCAACAAGTTCGCCCCTCTTGTAAGGCAGCCCCTTAATGGTCAGCTGCCCATCCTCCGCAACTACCTGTTCAAGCCTGACAGCCTCCATAAATTGCCTCCTTTCATTATTGCCACGTTCTCATCATCCTCTTCAGCAAAGAACATACCAGGATTGAGAAAAGCCTGCAAATTGAAAACGCCGATTACCGGGGTGTTGATCGTCCTTCTCACTGATCCTCAGGCGCTTTTTGTTTCAGCAGCCGGCGTTTTTGCTGAACCCCTTGTTTTGTTAACCGATACCTTTGATTGCGGGCGCGGGGGGTTTGGGGTCTGGTCATCTCAATCAGCCCCGCTTTGATGGCCGGCTGCAAATAGGTGTACAAAAAAGTGGGCCGATGCTTCAGGTTGAGGACCGCCATGAGTTCCTTTGAGGCATAGGCCCCTTCTCCAATGATGCGGATGAGCCGTTCTACTTGTTCGGTTATATGTTCGGTATCATGTTCGGTTTCGGCATGATCCGCCAGAACCGTTTCGATCATCTGCAGCACAAAAATGATAAATTCCGTGGATTCCCCGGACGCATTGCAGTACTGGATGGTGTCGTAATAACGGGAACGGTGGTCGCGAATCATGCTCTCAAGGGGGAGCATGCGAAAAGCAGGATTCCAATGCCCCAGGATCAATGTCTGCCACAGCCTTCCCATGCGACCGTTGCCGTCCTGAAAGGGGTGAATGAATTCCAGCTCATAGTGAAGTACGGAACCTGCAATGAGGGGATGTTCGTCAGTCCGATCGAGCCAGCCCAGGAGCGCTTCCATCAAACCGGGGACACGGTCTGCTTCAGGGGCCACATGGAGAACCCTGTCAGCGCCGTGGACACCGACATTGCCGGACCGAAAACGGCCGGCTTCATTCATTAAGCCTGCCATCATCATTCGGTGTGCGGACAGAAGATCCTCAAGGGAGGAGATCTTCCACCGGTCCAAGGCGTCATATACGGTAAAGGCATTTTGTACTTCCCGCAGTTCCCTGGGGTTTGCCAAAACCCCCTTTCCGTCAAGTACCGCCGTGACCTGGTCGATGCTCATGGTATTGCCTTCAATCTCAAGGGTGCCCTGAACGGTCTTGATCCGGTTGACGCGGTGAAGGTCCGGTCTTTCCCTGACCGATGAAT
>JAWLET010000034.1:0-15837 GCA_041685955.1 Desulfobacteraceae bacterium
TTGATTTTATTGGTGGTAGTCCCAACGGGACTCGAACCCGTGTCGCCGGCGTGAGAGGCCGGTATCCTAGACCGCTAGACGATGGGACCTTATGGCTGGGGGACGAGGACTCGAACCCCGGATAACGGGACCAGAACCCGCTGTATTACCACTATACTATCCCCCAGTAACGTAACAATATGGCGCTTTCCCGGCCAAAAGTCAAGGAAAAATCGGCTTGATTTCGTCCTGTTCATGTCACCTTCCAGCACCTTACCAGATGATTCTCGCCCACCTTTGAAAAATCGATCTCTCCTTGTCTGCACCGGGGCTCAACCAAGGGGCACCGGCCTTGAAACTTGCATCCGGGCGGGGGGTCCATGGGACTGGGCACATCGCCTTTCAGGGGTTGAATATTTGATCTTTGATCCATCTCCACCGAGGGCGCGGCGGAGAGGAGGGCCTGGGTATAGGGATGGCGTGGGGTCTCAAAAAGGGTCTCTGTTTCGGCGTATTCCACCACATGTCCCAGGTACATGACCGCCACGGTGTCGCTCAGATAGCTGACCACATTGAGGTCATGGGAGATGAACAGATAGCTGAGACCGAGCTGGTCCTGAAGGTCCTTAAGGAGGTTGATGAGCTGGGCCTGTATGGAGACATCCAGGGCTGAGATGGGTTCGTCGCATATGATCAGGGAGGACTCCACGCTCAGGGCCCGGGCCACCCCCACCCGCTGGCGTTGCCCCCCGCTGAACTCGTGGGGATACCGATCCGCGGTCAGGGCCGAGAGGCCCACCATTTCCAAAAGCTCGTCCCTGCGCCTCTGACGCCCGTTCTTTGAAAGGCCCAGGATCCGCAGCCCCTCTTCAATGGATTGGCCTATGGTCATGCGGGGATTCAGCGAGCTGAAAGGATCCTGAAAAACGATTTGCATCTCTTTTCTGAGCGGTTTCATCTCTTTTTGACTGAACCGGGTGATATCCCGGCCTTTGTATACGATTGTGCCCCCGTCCGGTTCCAGAAGCCTTAACAGGAGCCGGGCCACTGTGGATTTGCCGCATCCGCTTTCCCCTACCAATCCCACGCTTTTGCCCTGCTCTATGGCGAAATCCACCCCGTCCACCGCCTTGATGTGGGCGGCGATTCTCTGAAAAAACCCCCGCTTTAATGGAAAGTATTTCTTAAGTCCCTCCACTTTGAGGAGGATAGGGCTGTTGGGGTCTTTGTGGCTATTCATGTTTTTCCTGGTTGTACAAAGGGGGACATCGGCTCAGATGGCTTTCACCATAATCACACATCTTTGGAAAACTCACGCTACACTCCGGGAGGGCCGAAGCGCACCGGGGATGAAAGGGACACCCTTTCGGTTTAAAGGCCGGATTGGGTACGGTTCCCGGAATGCTGTAAAGCCGTTTTCCCCGCTTGCCTCGGGTGGGAAGGGAGGCCAAAAGCCCCCGGGTATAGGGGTGTTTGGGTGCTTGAAACACCTGGTCCCGGGTCCCCTGTTCCACGATCAGCCCTGCATACATGATGTAAACGCGGTCCGCAACAGTAGATACCACCCCGAGATCATGGGTGATGTAAAGGACCGACATGGCCGCGGTGTTCTGGATGGATTTCATGAGGTTCAGGATCTGGGCCTGAACGGTCACATCCAGGGCCGTGGTGGGCTCGTCCGCAATGATGAGGGCCGGACGGCACGCCAGGGCCATGGCAATCATGACCCGTTGCCGCTGTCCTCCGCTCAACTGGTGGGGATAGTCTTTGAGGCGGGCCCGAGGGGAGGGGATGCCCACGTCCTGGAGAAGTTGAATGCACCGGCTGCGGCGTTCATTCTCCGCTGCCTTTTCATGAACCTGAATGGCTTCCATGATCTGGTCCCCGATGGTGAACACCGGGTTCAGTGCGGTGAGGGGTTCCTGAAACACCATGGAGATCTGATTGCCCCGGATATGCTGAAGTGTCTCCTCTCTCAGCGTAAGGAGGTCTGTGTCCCGAAACCGAATCTTCCCGCTTACGACTTTCCCCGGGGGTATGGGAACCAGGCCCAGAACAGCTAAAGCGGTCACCGTCTTCCCGCAGCCCGATTCCCCCACCAGACACACGGTTTCGCCCGTATGCACGTCAAAATTCACCCCGTCCACGGCCCGGGCCACAGGGTCCTGGCCCCCGAAGTAGACCTTCAGATCCGCCACAGAGAGCAGGGTGTCGTTACTATGGGCCGTATCCGCTTCCATCTGTTATTCACCGCTCCCTTAGCTTGGGATTCAAGGCGTCCCTGAGCCCTTCACCGAACAGGTTGAAGCACAGCACCACGATCAGAATGGCTATCCCCGGAATAAAGGTCAGCCAGGGCGCATCAAATATGAACCCCTTTCCCCCGGAGAGGATGTTCCCCCAGGTGGCGTGCGGCGGAGGGACCCCGAAGCCCAGAAAGCTCAGGCCCGCCTCGGTCAAAATGGCGGTGGCAATGCCGATGGTGGAGGAAACCAGTACAGGTGCGATGGCGTTGGGCATCATGTGCCGGAATATGATGCGGAAATTGCCGATTCCCAAGGCCCGTGCCGCGGTCACAAAATCCTGCTCCCTGAGGGACAGAAACTCCGCCCGGACAAAACGGGTGGTCCCCATCCAGCTGGTCAATCCGATGATGATCATAATGTTGTACATGCTGGCCGGCAGAAGGGCCACTACCGTGAGGATCAGAAAAAAACTGGGGAAACAGAGCATGATATCCACCAGCCGCATGATCAGGGTATCCACGGACACGGCGTTTTTACGAAGCCAGCCGGTGGTGAACCCAAACCTTTGGGGCGGTTTCATGACGATAAAAAAACCCAAAAAGACGCAGCCCACGGCAAAAACGCCCAGACTGGTCCAGACATTCCCCGTGGTGAGGAGAATGCCGGCGGCGAACAGAATGCCGACCCCTGAGATGTGATCCCAGCGCAGGTGCCGCTCCCCAAAGTAACCGGCCATACCGCCCATGAATATACCCACCATTACCGATATGCCCACGGCCACAAATCCCACGGTTAAAGAGACCCATGCCCCCTGGAGCATTCGGGAGAATACGTCCCGGCCCAGGTCATCAGTGCCGAACAGGTACAGGCCGAAGGTGGGCGTTTCTTCCGGGGACAATGCACCCCCATGGGGCCGGCTCAACGGCGGCAGGAGTTTTTCCTGAAGCCGGATCAGGGAGGGATCAAAGACCGGGTCGTGGCCGGAAGTCAACACGGCCCCCAGAATGGCGGTGATGAAGAACAGAACAAAGATGAACAGACCGATGATGGCCAGCCGGTTCTGTTTAAACAGCCGCCACAGCTCTTCGAGCCGGGTCCGTTTCGGGGCTGAAGGGGCTTCCAGTATGAGAGGGTCGTTGGTCATGGGCTATCCATCCTTACAGTCGTATTCTGGGATCCACCACGAGGTAGAGGAGGTCAGAGACAAAGGTGCCGGTCAGTACCAGTACGGCCGACAAAAAATTCACCGTAAGAATGATGGGATAGTCCCTGGCCAGGATCGCTTCATAGGCCATCCGCCCCATGCCCGGCCAGGAGAAAATGGACTCAATAATGACCGATCCACCGATCAGTCCCGGAAGGATGAGACCGAACATGGTCACAAAGGGGAGCAGGGCATTCCTGAGGGCATGCTTGTAATGGACCTGATCCGGCGAAAGCCCCTTGGCCCGGGCGGTGCGCACATAATCCTGCCCTTCCACCTCCAGCATCTGGCTGCGCACATATCTCGACAGCACCGCGATGCCGCCGGTGGCCCCCAATACCGAAGGGAGCAGAAGGTGCCAGACCCTGTCCATCCAGAGATGGGGCCAGGGTGCCGCGCCCATGCCGAAGGTCTCCATCCCGATCACCGGCACATGAAACACGGTGACCACGAAGATGATCAACACGTAGGCGAAGAAAAAGCCCGGGATGGAGATGAGCAGATAGGCAAAAAAGGTGGCGCTCCGGTCATAGATTCCCCCCCGGGAAATGGCCGAACGGATGCCCACCGGGAAGGAAAGGGTCCAGGTGAGCAGGGTCCCCACGATGAACAGGGGAAGGCTGTTTAAGAACCGCTCCCATATCTTGGCCAGTACCGGCTGGTTGTCCTTCCAGGAAACGATCTTGCCCGTGAACAGGTCCTTGTAAAAGAGAAGATACTGGATATAAAGGGGCTCGTGGAGATGAAATTCCTGCCTGAACCGCTCCACCATTTCAGGGGTAAATTTGGGGTTCATGGGGTCCACCTGGCTTGGCTTCCCCGGCGCCAGGTGAATGATGAGAAAGGAGATTACCGATACGAAAAACAGGGTCACGGTTTTTTGTACGATACTTCTTCCGATGAATGAGAACATGGGTTGTCCCTGCCTTGGTGTTTTTCTTTAACGGGTGATTAACTTATTCAGCTGAAAATTCCGGCATCTGAGGGACCTTGATCCATTTATTGAAATGAAAGGTATAATCCCCGGTCTGGGTCGGTTTGATCTTCTTGTACAGTTCAACGCCCTCTTCGTCCACATCTTTAATCACGATTCGTTTGTCCAGGATAGCGGTCCATTTTCCCACATACAAAAAGGTGTAGGGTTGTTCGCGGGCGATGATTTGGTGAAGGCGGTGGCAGTAGTCCACCTGTTTTTGGTGATCGTAGGTCTGGCGGATCTTTAGAATCAGCCGGTCCGCGTCCGGGTTTTTAAACCCCACGAAATTGAGCTGATACGGGTGGGTCTGACTGGAATGCCAGATTTGATACAGATCCGGTTCAATCCCCATGACCCATCCCAGGACCAGTGCATCAAAATCGTGTTTGTCCACCCTTTCCTGAATGAATACAGACCACTCCAGCACATCGGTCCGCACGTCAATCCCGATCTTTTTCCACGCTTCCTGCAAAATGGCGAGAATGGCCTTTCGAATGTCATTGCCGCTGTTGGTGATCAGGGTGAATTCAAACCGCTTCCCGTCCTTCTCCAGCCAGCCCTTCCGATTCCGTCTCCATCCCGCGGCTTTGAGCAACTCAAGAGCCTGTTGAGGATCGTAGGGAACAGGGGATATATCATGGTCATAAAAATCGGTCTGCTTGACAAAGGGACCCGTGATCCGCTCCCCCTGCCCATACAGGACATACTTGATAATCTCATTCACATCAATGGCCATGCCCAGGGCCAGCCGCACCCGCCGGTCGTCAAACGGGGGTCTGCGCATATTGTACCCGATGTAGGAGTAACCGAAGGAGGTTGCGGAAAAGCTTTGAAATCGCGGATCGTTTTGGAGCCGCTTGACCTGATGGGGCTGAACCTGATAGTTGTCCAGGGTTCCTGCATAGAACTCCATCTCCTGGGTCAACAGGTCCGGGATGATTCGCATCACATATTTCTGATAATGGGGAGGCCCTTCCCAGTAGGTTTCATTCCGATGGAGGGAGATGAATTGATCCGACTTCCATTGCTCAAACACAAAAGGGCCGCACCCTATGGGGTGTCGATTGAAGTTGCTCTGGCGGATGGTGAAATTTTCAGGGTCCTGCCCGCGCCGGACGGCCTCTTTTTTGAGAGCCTGTAAATTGAGAAGATGCTCCGGGAGGATTCCCATGCCCCATGTTCCGATGGCCGGAGAATAGAGCCGTTTGTACACCACGCGCACCGTCAACGGGTCGATGACTTCCACCCGTTTTACCGGTTCATAATCGGAGATGCGGGGCGACAGGGTCTTGGGGTTCATAAGGGTCTCATAGGTAAACTTGACGTCGTAGGCATCAAAGGGGTGGCCGTCATGAAATTGCACCCCCTCCCGTAAATGAAACACCAGAACCGGGTTGTGTTCTGTGGCAGGAAGCATTTCATCTGCCAGTTTTGCCAGGACTTTTGGATCCTGGGGTGGATCAATGGTCAGACGGCCTGCGGCATCAAACGAGGAAAAATAGTTTTCCCCCAAGAGGGTTTTAAGGTGTGTGAACAACTCCGGATCCACCTGATCCAGATGCAGTTTGATCCTGGAAGGGGCCTTTACCCGTATGGTTAGGGGCATTTTCTTCGCGCCCTTTTTTCCCGTCTTCACCTGCCTGTCCACCACAAATGTCCGGGGCGGTTCCACGGTGATCTCTTGAATATGCGCCAGGGAGCGTTTCAGACCCTTATTCAGATCGTGCTGCTTATGTTTCGTTTCACTCATAAGCCGGGCGATTTCCTGGGCGTTCAGGGTTCCGTGTCCCGGCACAGCAGCTGCAGAGTTTACATAAAAAAACGCGGTTTCAGATGTGTCCCACGATCGGGCCAGGCGGCCCCTGAACCGTAGTTTCTCATCCCGGTCTACAAGCCCTTCAAACACTAAGGATTCGATCTGACTGCTGGCGGTATTGGCCGAGAGGATGGGATTCAATGTGGTGGCATCTCCGAGGGACGCGGTGATATACTGTTTTAGGCGTTCGGGGTTGCCCCGGGTCTGCTCTTCATAGGTAGGGACCCAGAAATAGGACTGGATCAGAAAAAGGATGATGAATGACGGGATGAGTATCAGCAGCCGCTTAACCGTTATGATGGGGCCTTTGAAAAACCCCCTCTTTTGGGCAACCTTCGGATCCCCGCCGGGATGGTTCTTCCCCATGCTCAAATTTCAACCCTCGAAATATCCAGCATATCCCTGTGGTTGATCCGCCTCGGGCGGACGCCTTGCTTCTCTGCGACCCCGGTGGCACATGGTCCAAAGACCTTGCGGGGGGTGAATATGGAAGGGAGCAGCGGTAAGGGGATTCTCATGGAAAAACGGATACTTTATTAAATATTTTAACAGGTTATAGTGCAACAATGGTGCCTCAGAGGTCCGGAGATGTCAAGTCATTTCTTTGAGATTTTTGACTGTTCAAACCAGCAGGGGATAAAATTGTGCCCGCTTGCATGAGTGGGGACCGTCATGGGGGGTGAATCGGAAATTGTATGCGAATTCACTTGACAGAACTTAAAAAGGCTATTATAATATTTTTTATTCAATAAATAATTTCCTGCCTCTTGGGGGATTCGGTAAAGACCGGATATCTGAAAAAGCTCCATAGCAACTCTGCTGAGAAACCTTCTTTAGCTCGTATAAGAGCGTTCTGTAAGGTAGACATCACAGTCCACACATGGATAATATAATCCCGGACTTATTCAGAGATCTGTTCTGCATGCCTGTTTCAGAGTCTGACGGGCCTGTGAGGAGTACACGATCACTCTATTTGGAGGGTAATGAGAGCGTTTAATGCGAACCCATCGCCTTCGAGGTGTAAAAAACAGAATATAAATCAGGGCAGATAACATCCCTATCAAGGGCGAAGTTTGTAAAATTCAGCAATCCACACCGGAAACCTTTGCAGATTCCCTCAATCCCAGGCGGCCATTTATCGGAGAGTATTTTTTCACTATTCAGGTGAATATACCCTTTTTAGGAGACTTCAGGTGTACGGCTTTCAGCGAAATCTAATCTTGTGATATTGCGCAATCACCCTTCTGGTCTGTTGAATGTTAACATTATACCCCCAAATTATTAGTTTTATGTTGGATGAACGGAGATAAATTATGAATCTTATTGAGCTCAAAAAATTAAAAATCAACGAATTGACTGAAATGGCGAAGAAATTCAATATCGATGGGGCGTCCGGTATGCGCAAGCAGGATCTGACGTTCGCCCTGCTGCAGGCCCATTCCGCCCAAAACGGGTTGATATACGGAGAGGGGGTTTTGGAAATCCTGCCCGACGGGTTCGGTTTTTTGAGGGCCCCTGATGCCAATTATCTGCCGGGTCCTGACGATATCTATGTGTCGCCCTCTCAGATTCGCCGGTTTAATCTCAGGAAGGGGGATACCATTACCGGCCAGATCCGCCCGCCCAAGGAATCAGAACGATATTTTGCCCTGTTAAAGGTGGAAAAGGTCAATCACGAAGACCCGGAGATTGCCCGGGAAAAAATTCTCTATGACAACCTGACGCCCCTGTATCCGGAAGAAAGGATCACCTTAGAGGTTGCCCCTGATAATTACTCGGCCCGAATAATGGATCTGATGACTCCCATCGGCAAGGGCCAGCGGGGGCTGATTGTGGCCCCGCCGAGGACCGGGAAGACCATGCTCCTTCAGAATATTGCCAACAGCGTGACCGCCAATAACACGGACATTCACAAAATTGTTCTGCTCATCGATGAACGGCCGGAAGAAGTGACCGACATGGCCCGGTCAGTGGATGCTCAGGTCATCAGCTCAACATTTGATGAACCGCCCCAGCGCCATGTCCAGGTGGCGGAAATGGTCATTGAGATGGCCAAGAGACTGGTGGAACATAAACGGGATGTCCTGATTCTTCTGGACAGCATCACCCGACTGGCCAGGGCCTATAATGCCGTGGTCCCTCCGAGCGGGAAAATCCTTTCCGGCGGATTGGATTCCAATGCCCTGCACAAGCCCAAGCGGTTCTTCGGGGCCGCCAGGAACATGGAGGAAGGCGGCAGTCTGACCATCATCGCCACCGCCCTCGTCGATACGGGAAGCCGAATGGATGAAGTCATCTTTGAGGAGTTCAAGGGAACAGGCAATATGGAGATCCATCTGGACCGGAAGCTGAGCGACCGAAGGGTCTTCCCGTCCATAGACATCAATCTGTCAGGCACCCGTAAAGAGGAACTCCTGTTGGAAGAAGCGGATTTAAACCGCATATGGATATTGCGAAAGCTTCTCGCCCCCTTGACCCCGGTGGACAGTATGGAATTTCTGCTTGAAAAAATTAAAGGAACCGAAGATAATAAAGAGTTTCTGGCTTCAATGAGTGAATGATTAACTTTTAAACACACAGGAGAGACTAACCCATGAAAGACGGGATTCATCCAGAATATTACAAAACCAAGGTAAAGTGTGCTTGCGGGAATGAATTTGAGACCGGATCCACCATGAAGGAGATTAACATCGAAATATGCTCCAAGTGTCATCCCTTTTTTACAGGTAAACAGAAACTGCTGGATTCGGCCGGGCGGATAGAACGGTTCAGGAGGAAATACGCCAAATTCAACAAGTCCTCCCAGGAGAACGGATCTGAGAAATGAATACTGCGCGTACCCCCTTAGTCAGCGCACTGCATCCAGCCTTCCCCTTTTCAGCCCATCATTTTTGAGGCGCGTTGCCTGTGGTCTGGTGATGCCACGGACCACGGCGCGAGTCCCCAGTCCATGAGAATGCCCCCTGAGAGAGACTGCCCCAGGATGAGAGAGGTGTGTGGTCATGCTTGCTAAGGTAAAAGAGATTGAAGATCGGTATGCCGAACTGGAGACCCGGCTGAGTCGGCCTGAAATCATTCGGGACCAAAAGCGCTATCAGCAATTTGCAAAGGAGCACAGCCAGCTTGCGCCCATTGTAAAAACTTTCCGGGAACATCAATCCATACAAGATGAAATTGCCAGTAATCGCTCGCTTTTGAAGGATCCTGATCCGGATCTCAGGAAACTGGCCCGGGAAGAAATTGAGAAGCTGGATACCGATCTTGAAAGGCTTGAAAAACACCTCAGGCGTCTTCTCTTGCCCAAAGATCCCAACGACGAGAAAAATATTCTTTTGGAGATCAGGGCCGGTACGGGTGGGGAGGAAGCCGCTCTGTTCGCCGCCGATCTGTTTAAAATGTATTCCCGCTATGCTGAGTTGCAGGGGTGGAAAACCGAGATATTAAGTCAAAGCGCTACCGGGATTGGTGGATTTAAGGAAATCATTATTTTGGTGGAAGGACGCATGGTATTCAGTCGGCTGAAATATGAAAGCGGGGTTCACAGGGTTCAGCGGGTGCCCGAGACCGAGACCCAGGGACGCATCCACACGTCCGCGGTCACCGTTGCCGTCCTCCCGGAGGCAGAAGAGATTGACGTGGCCGTTAATCCTGAAGAACTTCGCATCGATGTGTACCGTTCATCGGGCCACGGGGGGCAACATGTCAATACCACGGACTCGGCTGTCCGAATTACCCATATCCCCTCGGGTCTTGTGGTCACCTGCCAGGATGAAAAATCGCAGCATAAGAACAAGGCCAAGGCCATGAAAGTCCTCAGATCGCGCCTTCTGGATATTGAGACCGCCCAACAGCAATCCAAGATTTCCGAGGAACGAAAGACCATGGTGGGCTCAGGGGACCGAAGCGAACGGATCAGGACCTATAATTTCCCCCAGGGACGGGTTACCGACCACAGAATCGGACTCACCCTGTACAAATTGGAAACGTTCCTTCAGGGGGAGGTGGATATGGTGATTGATCCTTTGATTACCCATTACCAGACCCTGGCCCTGAAGGCCGCAGGCGATGATATCACTTAGTGACACATGAGGCCATGCCTTCCAAAACCTGGTGCATCAAAGAGCTCCTGCAGGTAACGACCACCTATCTGAAAGGGAAGCACATCGAGGCCCCCAGGCTCAATGCCGAGGTGCTTTTGGCCCACCAGCTTGACCTTGACCGCGTCGCCCTGTATCTTAATTTTGACCAGCCCCTGACCGAAGCAGAGCTCTCCGGTTACCGGTCGCTGGTGAAGCGCCGGGCGGCCCGGGAGCCGCTGCAATATATAACCGGTGTACAGGAATTCTGGTCTCTAAAGATGACTGTGGGTCCGGATGTCCTGATTCCCCGGCCCGAAACAGAGATACTGGTGGAACAGGCCGTTTCCCTTGCCAGGGAAATGGAAAAGGAAAAGGGCGACCCGCTGGTGATCCTGGAACTGGGGACCGGGTGCGGGGCCGTAGCCGTTGCTTTGGCCCGGGAATTGCCCGGGGTCTTCATCCGGGCCACTGACGTTTCTCAAGGGGCCCTCAATGTTGCACGCCGCAACGCGGTCTTACACGAGGTATCGGACAGGATTGTTTTCAGGAAGGGCGATCTCTGGGAACCGTTGGCGACAGAGCATCTACGATTTGACCTGGTGGCATCCAACCCCCCTTACGTGGCTGACACGGAGATGGCGGATCTTCCCCCTGAGGTGCGGGACCATGAGCCGGGCCAGGCCTTGGACGGCGGGCATGAGGGAATGCATTTTCTGGAGCGGATCATAAACAGGGCCCCCGGTTTTTTGAATCCCGGTGGATGGCTGGTGCTGGAGATGGCCCCCCATCAGACCGAAAAGGTCCTGGATCTCATCCACCGGAGCAAAGCATACGGTCCACAAAGCCGTCTGAAGGACTACAGCGGCCGTTACCGAGTGATCAAGGCCAGAAAAGCATAAGGGGATTTAGGGTGAATCTCATGAGACCCAAAGCGATAGTGCTTCTATTAACGCTGGTTTTTTTCTCGGGCCTCTGCTCCGGATCCCAGGCAGCCGAGCCGGTGCAGGTCACGGTCAGCATCCCGCCCCAGGCCTATTTCGTAAACAGACTTGCCAAGGATTTGGTCCGCGTTTCCGTGATGGTTCCCGGAGGAGCCAGCCCTGCCACCTATGAACCCAAACCGACCCAGATGACTGCATTGGCCCGGTCAACGCTTTATTTTGCCATCGGGGTGCCTTTTGAAAAGGCATGGCTCAAAAAATTCGCGCGGATCAATCCACACATGCGGATGATCCATACAGACCAGGGAATCCAGAAGCGAAAATTAGGTCATCACCCCCAGAAAAGTGCTCCAGAACCCCGCAGCCATGGTCAAAATTCATCCACCGGGTGCGGAACGGACCCGCATATATGGCTCTCCCCGCCATTGGTAAAGCGGATCGCCCGCACTATGACAGAGGCCCTTATCCAGGTTGACCCTGATCGCAAAAAACAGTATCAGCAGAATTTGAAAGCCTTCATTAGGGAACTGGACCGGCTGGACCAACGCATTCAGAAAATACTGGACATCAACAGTAGGAGCCGCTCTGAAATCCTGGTATTTCATCCCAGCTGGGGGTATTTTTTAGACAGATATGGCCTCAAACAGGTGTCCATAGAAATTGAAGGCAAATCGCCCAGTGCCATGGAAATGGTCAAACTGACCCGGCACGTCAGAAGACTGGGAGTAAACCGGATATTTGTTCAGCCCCAATTTTCAAAAAGGAGCGCCGAAGCCATGGCCCGGCAGATCGGTGCAAAGGTCGTAATCGTTGATCCACTCAGCGAAGACTGGAGCAAGAATCTCCTGGAGGTCGCGACGGCATTCAGCCGGGCCTTGAAATAGATTCCTGCCATGGATGAAGGGAAAGGATCCCATGTCTGATACAACCCATAGAGAATGGAACATCACAATGGTGTCCCCGGAAACGGTGCTTTCCGGGATCCGGCCCGGCATGAGTATCTTTCTCGGTACCGGTGTGGCCGAACCCCGCACTCTGGTCAAAGCCCTTCTGACATCCAAAGCCGGGAATCTTCGGGACCTGGAATTCATACAGTTGGTGAGTTTTGGAGAGGCGGTAACCATTCCGGACAAGGACGTCAATAAGTTCCGTCTCAAGACCTTTTTTGAAGGCTGGGTGGCGAGTGAGGCCATTACTGCCGGCCGTGTCGACCTCATACCCACCCGGTTTTCCCGGATCCCCTCACTCATAGAATCCGGTGCCATCAACGTGAGTGCAGCATTCATACAGATCACTCCGCCTGACAAGATGGGGTATTGCAGCCTGGGTCCGGCCGTCGATGCGGCCAGGCAGGCCATGGAACAGGCCAGCCTGGTGGTGGGGGAAGTCAACGAACAGGCTCCCCGGACTTTGGGAGACACTTTTGTTCATGTGGACGATTTCGATTATTTTGTGGAGGCCAAGGAGCCGCTCCTCTATTTTCCACGCTGGCCGGTGGATGCGGTAATGGCAAAAGTGGGCGCCAATGTAGCCTCTCTCATCGAGGACGGGTGCTGTATTTCATTTTCAGTGGGCCCGCTTTTTGATGCCCTGGCCCATCACCTGAAAGGAAAACGGCATCTCGGCATCCACTCCCCCTTTTTCACGGATGCACTCATGGATCTGGTCAAAAGCGGGGCCGTGACCAACCGGCGAAAAGGCATCTTTCTGGGAAAATCGGTGTGTGCTTACGCACTGGGAACAGAGGAATTGATGCAATGGCTTCACCGGAATCCCCTTATCGAGTTCCAGGGCATCGATATTGTGGCGGATCCCAAGCGAATCGGGAGTAACGACCGGTTTATCGTGGTGCTGCCGGCGCGAAAGGTGGACCTTACCGGCGGGATCGCACTTCACAGCGGAAAAGGGAATGTGGGCGCCGGTCCAAGTGAGGCCCAGGAATTTTTTAAGGGAGCCGCCTTTTCTAAAGGAGGACGCACCATTTTCGCTCTCCCCAGCCGAAACCTGAAACAAAAGGCCAACATCCTCATTTCCGTGGAAGATTTCCCCAATCAGTTCTCCAACCGCGAATCGCTCGATCTGGTGGTTACGGAGTACGGGGTGGCTGCACTGACCGGCCGGACCATTCGGGAAAGGGCCCTGGCCTTGATCGACATCGCTCATCCGGATGACCGGGCGGAACTCGTTCGTCTGGCCAAGCAAGAAAACATCCTCTATCCGGGTCAGGTCTATCTGGCGGAATCCGGGCGTCTCTACCCCCATGAACTGGCCGAAACCCATACCTTCAAAGGGGGGCTGACGGTTCGTTTCCGTGCCATCAAGCCATCGGACGTTGATGATATGCGCAGGCTCTTTTACCGGTTTTCCGATAAGTCCGTGTATTACCGTTATTTTTCTCCCATAAAAACCATGCCGCATTCCAAGATGCAGGAATATGTGAACATCGATTACACCAATACCGTGTCCATTGTGGGACTCCTGGGAGAACCGGGGGAAGGGCGTATTGTGGCAGAGGGCCGGTACGTGCGTCTGCCCGAGGAACCGTATGGCGATGTGGCCTTTGTGGTGGATGAGGCCTACCAGGGGAGGGGTATTGCCACATTTCTTTACCGCATGCTCACCAGAATCGCCAAAGACAAAGGCCTGCAGGGGTTCAAGGCCGACGTGTTGGCCACCAACAAGAATATGCTTAAGGTTTTCGAGTCTGCGTCGGACGGCCCGATCCGGGCTGTTCTGGACGGGGGTGTTTATGAGTTAACCATCCCCTTCTCCAAAAAAGAGGGGACTTGATATGCGCCGGGTGATTGATCTACAGGAACAACGGCGGCTGATAGCGGTCAAACGGGCATTTCGAAACTGGGAGAACCGCTTTCACGAGGGCTTCGGGCCCCAGACCCACCTGGGGGACATTTCCCTTGAAACCCTCTCTTTCCTGGCCCAGGCAAAAGAGAACAGCGCCTTTTACCTGTATGAACTGATCATGGAGATCAAGAACCTCGGCTCAGGATTTGAATTCAATGAACTGAAACCCAAGCAAAAAATGGCCGTCATTGATCAGTACCTCTTTTTATTAGACCGCATCCGGTTTGAATGCATGAAACGACTGGGGTGGCTGCAAGCCTACCCCGGAGAAGAGTTTCCCTTGGTGACGTTGGTGGAGGGATATGATCGCCTGGCCCCCGGTCTTCAGGCCAATATCCCCGTGCTTAGAGAGGATCATCCCGATTACCATAGATTTGTGGCCATAAGCACCTATGATAAGGAGGCCTTTATCAGAAAGCTGATTCCCGGGCTGATGAAGGCGCTGGAGAATTACGCCACCATCTTATAGACCTTGTCCCCTTCCCTGACCCGTTCCTTGACCTGAATCCCCACCAGGTCGCCGGCCTTGGCCTCTTGAACGGGTTGATTGTCTACCTCCATGCTGGAAATGGCCTCCTCGAATTCCGTGGTGTGGCCACGGTATTTGAGCACGTCTCCGGGTTTTATGCTCCCGCTGGTCACTTCCAGGGCGGCGACACTGGGCTTGGCGAAAAACTTGACGATGACCCCGATTTCTTCTTCAGGCATGATATGTCCTCCTGATTAAAAAAACGTGATTTCCATCCTCTTTTCAAATAGCTTCTTTTCAGGGGGTTGTCAAGGGGGGCACAGAATAACCTTGTTTCCATCCATAAACGGCGCTTTTCCGCAATCTCCCGCCGAGTCGGGACCAGTCAGCGTCAAACTGCAAAGTTCCTTGCGCGACGTACTATCGTATGTCTCCGCGCAACTCCTTGTTTTCCTTGACCTTGCGAAAAATTGCTCATTTCTGAATTGGAAACCCCTCAGGGTCCAAATATTATTCGTGGATGGATTCAGCATTTTCAAATACAAGTGTAAGGATGTTCTGGTTTCCTTTACGGCGATAGGTGTGATCATTGGTCAGCTTTTTCATTAAAAATACGCCGAGTCCTCCGATATGGCGGTCATCCAGGTCGGCGCTCATGTCCGGATCCGGAAAATCAAGGCTGTTGAAGGGGATTCCATTGTCTGTTATTTCCACTGCAAACAGGCGACCGCCCTCCATTGGGCAATTTACCCGCACCATGCCGGTCGCTTCAGGATAGGCATATCTGAATATATTGACCAAGGCTTCTTCTGTGGCCAGTTCTATTTCCCTTATCCGGTTCGGGGCAAATCCGGCAGCCCGGGCCGAATCCCTGACAAATGCGATAAGGCCTTCCAAGTGATCCAACTCAGCTGTCAATGTGATTGCTGGCATAGGCAACTTGACCGGACCCGAAGAAGTTCAATGTTACTTGACTGGCTCACTTTTCTCCAGCCCTATCTCTTCTTCAGGGCGGTTTCCACTGAATTGTAAATGGGAATAATGGTATTGAATCCCGAAATATCGAATACCTCCTTGACCGTGTCTGTGAGGGAACAGAGCATAAGGGCCCTGCCGTCTTTCTTGAGTTTCTTGGCAATGCCCAGCATGCTCCTTAAGCCGGCGCTGCTGATATAGTCCAGTCCGTTCAAATCCATTAAAAGATCAGACCTGCCCTGTGCCACCCAGTCATTTAACTGCCTTTCAAATTCCGGTGCAGTGACCGC
>JAWLET010000285.1:0-3585 GCA_041685955.1 Desulfobacteraceae bacterium
CGGTCAGCAGCTTTTCTCCTTCTTCTTCCAGGGTGTACGTCTTTAAAAGGCTGGTCTCTTTCTGGGATTGAACCGTCTCCGGGCGGGCCTGAACGATAAAAAGCTCTCCGGTTTCTCCGTCTTTGGCCCACTCCATATCCATGGGCATCTGGTAATGGTCCTCGATTCGGGCGGCCCATTTGGCCAACTGGAGGATTTCCGGATCATTCAGTACATACTGACGGACTTCGGTCTTGGGCGTTTGGATGGTTTTGGTGGTTTTGGTCCCCCCGGTGGCATACACCATCTTTTTTTCCTTTTCACCCAGGGTCTTGTCAATGATAGGGCGGAATGAATCCTTGTGTAACAGGGGCTTAAATATCCGGTATTCATCCGGATTCACCATACCCTGGACCACGGTTTCTCCCAGCCCCCAGGCCGCATTGATGACCGCCACATGCGGAAACCCGGTTTCCGTGTCAATGGAAAACATGACCCCTGATCCGGACAGATCGGAGCGGACCATTTTTTGGACCCCGATGGACAGGGCCACCTTCATGTGGTCGAAGCCTTTCTCCTCCCGGTAACTGATGGCCCGGTCCGTAAACAAAGACGCATAGCACTTTCGACACGCATCCAAAAGCTCATGAGTGCCGGTCACATTCAAAAAGGACTCCTGCTGTCCGGCAAAACTGGCATCCGGAAGATCCTCGGCCGTGGCGCTGCTTCGAACGGCCACATCCACCTCCTTAGTGTCATACCGGTCGCACAATTGGCGGTAAGCCGCCTTAATGGCCTCTTCTATTTCCTCCGGAAAGGAAACATTTAAGAAGCGGCCGCGGATGGTCCTCCCCACCTGATCCAGGGGTTTTTGCTCATCTCGATATTCGGTCAGGCTTTGCTGGATGGCATCCTTGATGCCGGCCTGTTCCAGGAACTCTTGATACGCCTCGGCCGTGGTGGCAAAGCCGTCCGGGACCCGAATCCCTTCTTCCTTGAGGGTCCCGATCATTTCACCGAGGGAGGCATTCTTTCCTCCTACTTTGGATACATCTTCAGATGAGAGATCTTCAAACCACACCACATACGGGTCTTCCATGGCTTCCTCCTTATGATTTTGCAGTAATCCTTACGCTTATCCGTTTCTAAAAATTGTAAGGTCCCGCCAAGCCTCAGGATATGGGTCCTATGCGGTATTTCGCAAATGATAAACCAGTAGATCCCGGACCCGACGTGTGGGCGGGCATGGTCCCATCAGACCCTTCGGTTGATGCGATCCCCTTAGGCCTGATGGATATGGACAATTTCCCATGAAAAAATACAGGCTATACCCCATACCTGGATACTGCATGGGCCGGTTAGTATCTTATGGAGTCTTTGGTTGCGACGTGAGGCAGAAGCGGATTCCCTCTGGATGCCGGTCGAAGATCCCGTACTTAGCGGGGATCAAGCCTGGCCGGACCCCGGATGGGGGTCCGAGGTCCGGCATGACGCTTGGTGGCCAACCCATGACCGAAAGGAGAACATTATGTTACGAAGTGCGAATGAACTCATCAACTATACAATAGAAGCCACGGATGACGAGATCGGACGTTGCAAGGATTTTTTATTTGATGACAGGCACTGGGTAACGCGGTACATCCTGGTGGACACCGGAAAATGGCTTCCGGGTCGGAAGGTACTCATTTCCCCCATTTCTCTCGGGAAACCCGATTGGGCCACCCAGCGCTTCCCCGTGGACTTAACCACGGAGCAAATCGAAAACAGCCCCGCATTGGACACGGACGCGCCGGTGTCCAGGAAATACGAACAACTCTATTTCGACCATTTTCAATGGCCCTATTACTGGACCGGCGGAGAACTCTGGGGCGCCACCCCCTATCCGCCGGCTACTCCTGTACCACCGACTGAAACAGGCCCTTCTCTAAAAGAAAAACAGGAGGAACTGGAAAAGACCCATCTGCGCTCCTACCGGGAGGTAAAGGGGTATTATATCAAGGCCACGGACGGAGAGGTGGGTCATGTGGACGACCTTATTGTGGATGACGAAACCTGGCGGTTTCGGTACATGGGGGTGGATACGCGGAACTGGCTTCCGGGACGAAAGGTCCTGATTTCCGTGGAATGGATTGAATCCGTAAGCTGGCTGGAAAACGAGGTACAGGTGGATGTGAATTCCGAGGCCATAAAGAACAGTCCGGAATTTGATCCGTCTCAGCCGGTCAACCGAGAGTATGAAATGGTCTTATACGACTACTATGGCCGTCCCAAGTACTGGGAGCGGTAATACAGATGGAGTCCGCCACCAGCGCCATTTTATTAACGATCGGGGGCTTTCTGATCCTGGGCCTGGTGTCCAACTATTTGAGCCCCAAGCTGCATATCCCCCGGGTGACCGTGCTCATCCTGTGTGGCGTGGCTTTGGGGCCCTCCGGCTTCGATCTTCTGCCTGAGGGACACGATCGGTGGTATACGCTTTTCTCCAATATCGCTTTATTGATGATCGGATTCATTCTGGGCTGCAAACTCTCCTTGTCCGCCTTGAGGGAGTTTGGAAAACAGGTGTTCTGGATCTCCATTTTTGAGGTCCTTGGCGTAGCGATGCTGGTCTTCACCGGGCTGGTCCTCCTCGGCGTGCAGATGGAGGTGGCCCTGATCCTGGCGGGAATCGCCCCGGCTTCAGCACCCGCCGCCGTAACCAACGTCATCGAAGGGCTGAAGGCCAAAGGCCGCTACACCGATACGTTGCTGGGCATTGTGGCCGTTGATGATGCCTGGGGGTTGATCGTTTTCTCCATCCTTTTGGCTGCAGCCGATGCCCTGACCAGTCACAGCGGTTACATGGAGGTGCTCTTCTCCGGAGGCTGGGAATTCGGAGGCGCCATCCTGATCGGGATCGCCATGGGCCTGCCTGCGGCATGGCTTACGGATCACATTCGCGGCGGTGAGCCCATGCAGGCTGAGGCCCTGGGGTTCATACTCATCTGCGGCGGTGTGGCCCAGCTCCTACATGCATCCTTCATCCTTGCGGCCATGGTTATGGGAGCGGTTGTGGCCAACACCGCCGAACATACCGAGCGGGCCTTTGAAACCGTACGGGAGTTTGAATGGCCGATCATGATCCTGTTTTTTGTCCTTGCAGGCTCCAGCCTGCATGTGGAAAAACTGCCCCAGATCGGGGTTGCCGGGGGCGCCTATATTGTGCTCCGCGTCATCGGGCTTGTGGCAGGCGCCTACGCCGGCGGAACCATCAGCAGGGCCCGCAGTAACATCCGGAGATACATGGGACTGGCCATCACACCTCAAGCGGGGGTGGCATTGGGAATGGCACTGGTGGCGGGAAACCATTTTCCCGAACTGAAAGACACCTTCATCCCCTTGATCATCGGCACCACCGTATTCTTTGAATTGACCGGGCCCGTTTTTACCCGTTTGACCGTGATGAAAGTGGGAGAGGCCGGACAGGCCGCGGACGAAGAAACAAAAGAAGCCGTGTGATGCGCCATATGGATGCCGAACCCAACCTGAAACCACAGAAAGGAACATCGCTTATGACCTCACAGGAAAAGGAAAGAAGACCCCTGTCTTCAGACGAACTGAAAACCG
>JAWLET010000286.1:0-3584 GCA_041685955.1 Desulfobacteraceae bacterium
GCGGCCAGCCCGATTTCATTCGGGCCCTCAACCGCCGCAAATACGGTGCGCCCATCATCGCGGTTAAAAGCATTACCAATAAGGGCGATTCAAAGATCGTGACCCATCACCCGGCCGGTGTCACCCTGACCGCATCTTCCTATGACGGGGTGGTGATTGTGACGGAATACGGGGTGGCGGACCTGCGGGGCTTGACTACCGGAAACAAGGCGGTGGCCATTGCCAGCATCGCCCACCCGCGATGCAGAGATGAGTTGCTCAAACAGGTGGTGGACGATCCCTTTTTCACCAAGCCCTATGATTTCAGGGTGGACCGGGTTCCATACGGGGTCACCCTTTATGACGGCCCTGTCCCGGAACCTGACATCGGGGTTGAGCCCTGAGATTCAGTGATCGGGCTTGGGGCGGCACCCTTACACGCTTGAGATAGGGATCGCATGTCATGAGTCAAAAACGAGCAGATATCCCTTTTATCATCGCTATTTCTTTTCTAACCGCCTTTCTTTTTATCCGGGTTTCCGTTTTTATTGCGGGCTCGGCCGATACCGAATTCGCCGATGCGGCCAAGGCCGCCGCTCCCCCGGGCGTTGACTTTCACATCGGTAAGAATATCATTCTTTTCGGGTACCATATCCATCACTTTTACATCGGCATATTGTTAATGGGAATTGCCGGGTGGCTGGCTCTCACCGGCAGTAGATATTTGTCAAAAAGAACCCTGGCGATGATGTACGGGATCGGCCTGGGGTTGTTTTTTGATGAAATCGGGTTATTGCTTACCTGGGGGGACTACTACAGCCGTCTGAGTTATTTATTGACGGTGTTATTAATCGGCATCTTTCTGAACATCCTGTTTTTTCATGACTTTTGGGAAAGTGTAAAGCAAAGGATTACGGATTCAGGCTCCCACTCCCTGCTTGAACATGCCCTGCTGAGCCACAATACCTTCTTAAAAATGGCTGACTTTATCAGCATAAAAACCGGAAAAAGCGAGAAGGTCAGTCTCATCTTTACCGGTTTTTTATATATGGTGATCGCCGGGATCATCTTTGTCCATCCCAAAACCGTACGGTACTGGGTCGCCGTTATATTTATCGTTCAAGGACTCGATTACTTGCTGTATTTTACCAAAAGGAATTAAAAATGAGATTACATGAACGAATTAGCTTTTTATTTACTGCGTTGGTCTATATTATCGTGGGGGTGTTAATCCTCATACGGCCCAAGTTCTTTTACTACTGGATAGCGGCGGTCTTTTTTATTCAAGGCATGATTTCTTTTATTCGTGCGTTCACACTCGATTCCAAAAACAACGCCTGAGGTCACAAGCGCTATCCCTAATGTGAACAAACCGGCGAGAATCTTTTCTTTCATCTTGACCCCTGATCCCGCTTTTCCTATACTCCACCCTTGTACCGTCATGTGATACCAACTTGACGGGTCAGGATCAAAGAGGGGTTCTTTTGAGCACCAAGGCACCCGGGTGAATGATGCGGCGTGTCTTTGTGGCATTTCGTAAAATCGGAGGTTATTTATGGGAAAGGTAGGAATTATCGGAGTAGGCCAGAGCGCTTTTGTACGCGGATACCCCGGTTCCATCCGGGAACTGGCCTTTGAGGGATTCAGGGATGCGGTTGAGGATGCCGGGGTATCCAGCCAGGATATTGATGCGTCCGTCATCTGTTCGGCCCCGGAATATGACAAACAACGGTCCCCCGCAGGGGTTTTTGCCGAATATCTGGGGCTGGTTCCCCAGCCCACCTGCTATCTGGAGAGCCTGTGTTCTTCGAGCAGTATGGGGCTCAGGGTGGCCTATTCACTGGTCAAATCCGGGCTGCATGATGTGGTGGCGGTCATCGGCTTTCAGAAGATGTCGGAGATTTCCTCTGCAGAGTCCCAGGAGAGGATGGGGAGAGGCGCGGATATTCAGTGGGAGAGCCCGTTCGGGACCATGATGCCGGCCTATTATGCCATGTATGCGAGGGCCCATATGGAGAAATACGGCACCACCGCCGAGGATCTGGCCCTCATTCGGGTGAAGGCGGCCACCTATGGGCAGATCAATGAAAAGGCGGTATACCGGAAGCCGGTCACCTTTGAGATGTTTTCCGATCCGGAGAGCCCCATGTCCAACCCGGTGGCCAGTCCCCTGAGGGTGGGGGATTGCTGTGCCAATGCGGACGGCAGTTCATGTGTCATTGTGGCCAGCGAAGAGCGGGCCAAGGCTTTATCTCAGAAGCCGGTCTGGATTATGGGACTGGGGGCGGCATCCACCGCCGTCAATCTGGCGGGAAGGGATCTGTTTACCGGATTGACTGTGGCCCAGGAGGCCGGGGATCAGGCATATAAGATGGCCGGTGTTACGGCTGAGGATATTGATGTGGCCGAAGTGCACGACTGCTTTACCATTGCCGAGATGATGGCCTATGAGAACCTGGGGTTTGCCCGACCCGGAGAGGGAAAGGAACTCATCAAATCCAAAGCCACCTACAAGGAGGGGAGCATCCCCGTGAATGTGGACGGCGGCCTTCTGTCCAAGGGACACCCCATCGGCGCCACCGGCGGATCCCAGCTCAGGACCATCGTGCTGCAGCTCAGGGGCGAAGCCGGTGATATGCAGGTCAATGATCCGGAGGTCGGGCTGGTCCATAATATTGGCGGCGTAGGACTTTACGGTAACGTGACGATTTTGGGGAGGTAAACAGATGGGGAAGAAAAAAGAGGTAGATGATCGATTCAAAAAGTTCGGCACCGTGAGTTTTACCGCCATTACCAAGGTAAACGATTTTATCGACTATCTGGAGCAGGGGAAGGTGATGGCCTCTCGCTGCAAAACATGCGGCATGGTCTTTTTTCCGCCCCGGGCGGATTGTTATAAGTGTCTTACCAGCGATATGGAGTGGGTGGAGGTATCGGGAAAGGGCAAGCTGGTCTCTTACAGCAAACTGGAATTCGCGCCCATCGGGTTCGGGGATGATCTGCCTTATGCCATTGCCCTTTTGGATTACGGGGAGTACAAGGTGTTCGGTCGGATCGCGGACGAAGTGCCCGAAGAGGAGATCCAAGTGGGAATGGAACTGGTCACCAGGGTAAACGAGCTGCCCAACGGGCAATTGAACTATGTGTTTGACAGAGTCTGACAAAAACGGTCCCCCTGCTGGGGCTGCAGGGGGATTCACCCAATCTGATCACCTCCGGCCTGATCACTCCCGGGACACCACAAGGAAGTGCCCCTGAACCATGTCCAGGCCCAGTGCCCCGCCCCCCCACGGCTTGTCCGGACATCCCCCGCAATGGGTGGAAATCGCCGTGGCCATAGACCCTGTGGCCCACGACGCCCTGGGCGCTTTCCTGTTCGACCAAGGCTGCACCGCGGTGATAACAGAGGATGCGGGGGATCATACGGTCAAGGCCTACCTTCCCTTGAATGCCGATGTGAAAGCCTTCCAGCAGCGGATCGATCCATTTCTCAGGAGACTGAAGCAGATCTTTTCCCTGGATCGCTCCCCCCGGTTGTGGTTTACCCGGGTGGCGGATCAGGACTGGGACCTCATCTGGCGCCGGTTTTTCCGGCCCACCCAGG
Source organism: Desulfobacteraceae bacterium (assembly GCA_041685955.1). Classification (GTDB taxonomy): domain Bacteria; phylum Desulfobacterota; class DSM-4660; order Desulfatiglandales; family Desulfatiglandaceae; genus JAIPDZ01. The sequence continues at coordinate 3,584 of JAWLET010000286.1, forward strand.
C
>JAWLET010000287.1:0-3554 GCA_041685955.1 Desulfobacteraceae bacterium
ATAAACGGCACCGGAAGGGCATACAGCCTGTCTCCAATCTCTTTTCCATGTTCCCACTCCGGAGGGGATCCGATCGCCGAACAAGTAAAGAATATGAGGATGAAGACACACGTGGACAAGCCTGTGGTTAGCTTTTTGTGAAACTTTGGCATAATCATCTCCTTTTTTCTATAGCATCCTAACTTAATTACTTCTTAATTATGTGGACTTATTTTTGCGTGAGCCCTTACTCCCGGCTTTGCCGGAGGCACGACGATTCGCACCGGTCCGGTATGCATTTCGAAGCCAGAGGTAAGCGATCATCAGGAAGGGTTCAAACCGAATAATCAAATTGTCCGTAAAGGTCCATAGGAATTCAAGGATGAACTGCTGGATACCGGAACGGGGGGCCAGGCCGGTATTGATGAGCGCCATATAGATTTTGACGCAGCAAAATGAGAATACGAACAAGACATGAACGGCCACCAGGATGACGCCGGCCTCGAGATAGGACCATTTGCGCCAGTGGAAAAAGGGGAGTAAACTCACGATCAGGGCGAAGGTAAGCGGGATGTTGAACGCATAGACAGACACGGACATATTTAGATCCAGGAGCAAATCCTGAAGGCCGTCTTTGGTCAGAACCGGTTTTGCAAATGTGATTTTGGAAAGCTCTTTCCCGGACTCGATCTTTTCCATTGTCGCATCCATGCTCCAAGCGGCCAGGCGACTTCCAAATCCACTGATTAGGTTGCCGTAATACGGTTTGAGGTAAATCCAGACAAGGAGGAAAACGGGGTAGGAAACGAGGAAAATCAGTATCCCGACAAGTATCTTATTTCTGGTCGACATAGTGGAGCCAAATGAGGAAGAGCACCAAAGAAATGGCAATCATGATGCCCTGGGCGACGTAGATGTGGAAGGTGTGGAAAAAGTCTTTGAAATATATGCCGATCAGACCCAATCCAACAATACGGAGGACATTCAGTATCTGCAAGAGAACGAATCCGCCTAAGATACCCCATATCTTAAGCATGATTTTGCTGGGAAAGGCGAGGATCGCCACAGTGTAAATCAGGAAGGCCTCCAGGCCGTTGCATCCGAATTTGACGTCCAAGCTCAGTCCGGACAAAAAAATCACCGAGCCGCTGCTTCCCTGGACGATGCCAAAGGGTTCGAATAGAAGCACACTCAGATAAATGATCATCCGGGTATACAACCCGTTGAGGTCCAGTATGTCTTGAACAGGTCTGAGCCCGATCAGGAGAAGGAAAACGCCCATCAAGCCGATGTAGCAGAGGAGAAAGCGCAAAATAAGCCGGTTTTTCTTCCGATTCTCAGCCAAAGCGGGCTGTGGAGACGGCTGCCGCGTGCTTTTCTTTTTAGTCTTCTTTCCCAAGTACCTTCTCTCTCATACTATGTCAGTATCCGATCCTGTACTGACGGTGGCTGCTCAATGCTTGCGTGGATTCGGCAGTCAGATCTCTCTTTCAGCTCACCTCCTTTCAGAGGATCATACTCCCCGATTTCTTGGAGAGTATTTCGTTTCACCGCCGAGTCGCAGAGAGCGCAAAGGGGATTGCCTTTTTCGTTTGTCGTTGAGAGGCCGACAAACGAAAACCACCATGCCTCCGGCAGTCGGACATGGAAACAGATCTCGCCCGAAGGGCCTGGTCTTATTCCTTTTCGCCCCTCTCAGCGAAAAGGAATAAAAGAAGTCCACCCTCAGCGGACTTTGCGCCTTGAATGACCACGCCATGGCGTGGGAATGGGCGGTGAAACAGAAATATGATACGGAACCATATTTAAGAATGCGTATACTTAGGTTCAGGACCGAACAACGGAAACGTTCAAATGACCTGAAAAGCCTTGAAAAGATCATCTTATCCATTTTCCAGGGACGCCATTACCCGCTCCAGTTCGGGCATGCTTTCCGCACGTAGCGGGGTCTTTAGTTCCGGGTTCCGGTAGGCCACAAAATGGACGCCCGAGGCCCGGGCCGTTTCCAGGTCCACCAGGGAGTCCCCCACGTAGATGGCCTGGGCGGGCTTGATATTGAAAAAATCCAGGATCTTATGGATGGATTCGGGATGGGGTTTGGGACGGGTCACATCCAAGGAAGAGACCACCATATCAAAATAGTCGGCCAGTTGGTAGACCTCCAGCACAATGGGAAGGGTATTGCTTCGATTGGTGGCCACGGCCAGGCCCATTCTGGGCTTCAACTTCTGGAGGAGTTGCTTCAGGCCAGGTTCCATGACCATGTCCTGGATAAAGGGGGTGTAGTCCATGTTGATCCGGTAGGCCTGGGCCGCCTCCGTATGCGGGGTCCCCTTAAAGATATGGCGCACGGACTTGTCCGCCGTGTGCATGTGGACAAAGGCCTCTTCCGCCTCGGTCATGGGCGGAAGGCCGAAGCGGGCCAGCAGGTGATTGTAAAAATTGGTATTGGCCTGGCGGGAGTCAAACATGACCCCGTCGCAGTCGAATATGACACTGGATATCCTGTTTTTGGACATAAGGTTTGGGTTTCCTCCCCCCTATAGGAGCCAAGTTCAATGAGGACCACTTTTTAATTGTTCAGACAAAATCCGAATGTTCAGGATTTTGTAGGAATATCAAGGCACTCAAAGGTCGCTCCCTGATCGGTCACCCCAGGGCGTGCCCCCTGTCACAGCTCAAGATGACTCAAGGCCCCTTTCAGCTTAGGGAACTGAAACGAAAACCCGGCCTCGGTGAGCCGCTTGGGCAGGGCCTTCTGCCCGTTGAGATACAGGGAACTGGACTCTCCCATGAGGGATCGAATGACGATAGCGGGCACGGCGGGCATGGCTGTCGGCTTTTTCAATGCCTCTGCCAGGATCCGGGTCATTTCTTTGTTGGTCACCGGGTGAGGGGCGGTGCAGTTGATGGGTCCTGTCAGGTCGGGGTTTTCCAGCAACAGGAGATAAATGTCGGCCAGGTCCTGCTCGTGAATCCAGGAGACCCACTGTTTTCCGCTGCCCAGGGGACTGCCCAACCCCTTTTTGAAGAAGGAAACCATTTTTTGAAGGGCCCCGCCGCCCTGGCCCAGGATAATCCCGAAACGGCAGATCACTACCCGGGTCCCTTTGTTTTGAGCCCCCATGGCCGCAGCCTCCCATTGTCGGCACACCGATGCCAGAAAATCGTCTCCCGGAGCGCTTTGTTCATCCAGGGCCTCATCTCCCCGAAAGCCGTAATACCCCACCGCAGAGGTGCTCAAGAGCGTCATCCTCGCGGATTCTGCGGGAAGGGCTTCCACCAGGTTTTGGGTGGTCTCCAACCGGCTGGTCCGGATGCGTTTTTTGCTTTCCCGGGTCCATCGTTTGAAAACCGATTCACCGGCCAAGTTGACAATGACGTCATGGCCTTCGACCTGTTCCTGCCAGGGACCTTTCTGGGTGGGGTCCCCCTGGAGCAGGGAGACGCCGTCCAGGGTATCCTCCGTTCCCTTCACAGATCGGGTCAGCACCGTGACCTGGTGGCCCTGGGCACAGAAGGCCCGGGTCAGCATAGTCCCCACAAAGCCCTTTCCGCCGGTCATAAAGATTCGC
>JAWLET010000288.1:0-3545 GCA_041685955.1 Desulfobacteraceae bacterium
ATCCCGCTGTTGATAGGCCTTGGTCAGTTTCTCTCCGAAGGCGTTTAACTCGGTCTCCAGCTTTTTGCGCCTGTTGATCTCCTGAACGAGTTGCTGGTTGATTGTTGCCAGTTCCTTTTCAGCTTTCTTGGCCCGGGAGATGTCCGTAAGGGCAAAGCGCCACTCTTTAATGCGGCCGGATTCATCCAATTTTTTGTTAAGGTTGAGGCGAACCCATCTATCCGGCCCTTGCCCCTTAAGGCACAACTCCATACTCTTCCCGGTCTCTCTGCCGGTGACGGCCGAGGCCTTTTTCAACAGGGTGAAATAACCGGCGATGTATTGGGGGTCTATAAACTCGATAAACGGCATGCCCCTCAGCCGGTCAGCGGACCTGAGCAGGGTCACGGCCGCCTTATTGACCTCTGTGATCCGACCTTTTCTGTCGGTGATCACAAATCCCACCGGAGCCGAGTTGTACAGATCATAGTATTCATCCCGCACGGCCTCCAGTTCCTTGGCGGTCCGGCGCAATTCCTCATTTTGAAGATCCAGCTCCACCTGATGGACCTCGAGTTCATTGAGGATATCCAACAGGTCCTGATCTGTGGGGTCTATCTTTTTATTTCGGTCCGTCTTTTGGAGAATTTCTTCGGCCCGGCGCCGCAGGGTCTCGTAAGATGGTATGTTCTGCATATGTTCCGAGGTCATGTATTTCCCTTTTAAGCTGAATCCGTTTTAAAGCAAGGCTCCCTTATCGGTGACATCCCGGATGGCCAGGAGGATCTTTTGGTCCTCGGTTTCCTCCGCTTTTAGAAGACGGGCGTTGAGACTCAGCTGCCTGTACCCCATATTCGGAAACCGGCCTTCCTCCTCGGCCTCGGGGAGTTGAAACAGCTCATAAAACCAGCGGTTGGCCTGTAACACCCGCATATCCGCATCCAGCACCACCAGGACCTCCCGCACCGTATCCACGATACGCTCGGCAAAACGTTTGGCCGCCTGCGACGGCTGATAATTTTTCATAAGTTGAGAACTCACCCCTTCTATCTTTGGTAGCACCGTCGAAGATTCGCACCCTGTGAGCGCGAAAACCCCTGAACCTTGTAACCCGCCACAAAACCGGCGGGTAAACCTTTGAACCTATGAACCTCCCCTCTCTTCTATCAACCCGTCCACCTCTTCCCGGGTCAGGGTTTCCTTGTCCAACAGCTCCTGGGCCAGGGCCTCCAGCACGGTCTGGTGGGATTCCAGAATGTCCCGCACCTCCTGTTGGGTGTTTTTAATGATATCCCGGATCTCCTCGTCGATCAACCGGGCGGTCTCCTCGCTGAAGTCCTTGGGCTGGGCCATCTCCCGGCCCAGAAAGGGATGGGGTTCCCCCTGCTGAAAGGTCATGGGGCCCAGTTTCTCGCTCATGCCCCACTGGCACACCATGCGGCGGGCCAGTTCGGTGGCCTTTTTGAGGTCGTCTCCGGCTCCGGAACTGACATCATTGAGAATAAGTTGCTCGGCGGTCCGGCCGCCGAGAAGGACAGCGATGCGGCCCAGCACATAGCTCCGGGTCAGATTGTACCGGTCCTCTTCCGGAATCAATTCCGTGGCCCCCAGGGAACGGCCCCGGGGAATGATGGTGACCTTTTCCAGAGGGTCGGCCCCGGCATAGAACCTGGCCACCAGGGCATGACCGGCCTCGTGATGGGCGATGATCTTCTTTTCCTCGTCTCGAACAAAATCCTCCCGCTCCACCCCCATGGTAATCTTGTCCCTGGCCTGGCTGAAGTCCGCGGCCGTCACCTGCTTTCTCTCGTGCCTCGCCGCCAGCAGGGCCGCCTCATTGGCCAGGTTCTTCAGATCCGCGCCGGAGAACCCCACGGTCATGCCCGCCACCCGCTCCAGGTCCACGTCGTCCGCCAGGGGCATGTCCTTGGTATGGACCTTGAGGATGGCCACCCGGGCCTTTCGCTGGGGCAATTCCAGGGTGATCTGCCGGTCAAACCGGCCCGGCCGCACCAGGGCCGGGTCCAGCACATCGGGCCGGTTGGTGGCGGCCATGACAATGATATCTTCCTGGGGGGAAAACCCGTCCATCTCAGAGAGGATCTGATTCAAGGTCTGCTCCCGCTCGTCGTGACCCCCACCCACGCCCGTGCCCCGCACCCGGCCGATGGAGTCCAGTTCGTCAATGAAGATGATGGTGGGGGCTTCTTTTTTGGCATTCTTAAACATGTCCCGGACCCGGGAGGCCCCTACCCCCACGAACATCTCGATGAATTCGGACCCGCTGATGCTGTAAAAGGGGACCCCCGCTTCTCCGGCAATGCCCCGGGCAATCAACGTCTTTCCCACTCCGGGCGGGCCCACCAGCAGGATCCCCTTGGGCAGTTCCCCGCCTAAGCTTTTGAATTTTGAGGGATCCTTGAGGAATTCCACCACCTCCAACAGTTCCTTCTTGGCATTCTCTAAGCCCGCCACATCCTCAAAAGTCACATTGCTGGTAAACCGGGTGTAGAGCTTGGCCTTGGATTTGCCGATGGAAAAAGGACCCATGCCCCCGGCCCCGCCCATGCGTTCCTGAAATTTCCGGCTGGAATACACAAAAAAGCCGATGATCAACACCCAGGGGAGCACATTCACCACCAGGACCCAGAACCAGGAGCGCTGATCGGATTTGGCATTCACCACGACCTCATTTTCTTCGAGAAGCGTCATCAATTCCTTATCCCCGAATCCGGGGATAATGGTTTTGAACGATTCGAATTCAGGCGCTTCTTTACCCCCAAACAGGGTCTGGGTCGGTTCTCCCTTTACCGGCTCGTTGAACCGGCCCGTAACCTCCTCTCCTTTGACGGTAATGGATTGGACCTGGCCCTCTTGGACCTTGTTCTTGAATTTCGAATAGGGCAAGGGCATGGTGGGTTGACGGGCCGGGGTGAAAAAGTAAAACAGCAAAAACCAGAACAGCGCGATGGCCGCGATCATCTTCCAGTTGATCCCGCTTTTCTGGGGAGGACCGGGTCCGGTCACCGGCCCTTCATCTTCTCCGGTCAGTTTTTCCTTAATGCTTTGGGTCATGAGTTTCGGGTTCATGAGTTTCGGGTTCAGAGGTTCAGGGTTCAAGCCAAAACGAGGAAACCTGTCATTCAACGGCCTTGGTCCCATACAATCTATATTTGTGTTACCCTATTTCCAAACAATCCCGGCGTAAATACGATCAATAGCGTATTTCAGGCTCCAAAAACCTGTAGGAAGTCGGATACATAACTGTTGACAAATTCAGGGAAACCAGTATGCTGTGAAAGTTCTGGTGAAAAAGATACGCCTATTTAGGCAAAACTACGCCTAAAAATCGCCTGTGGGCAACCAAACCGTGAAAGGATTTACATGGGCAAACCCACCAGAGTCCTCATTGTGGATGACCATTCCGTGGTGGCAGAGGGCATTCGGCGGTCGTTGGAGAAAGCCCCTGATTTTGAATGCACAGGATCGGTATCCGACGGACTGGAGGCCGTGGACGCGGTGAAATCCCAACGGCCGGACATGATTGTCATGGACGTGTCCATGCC
>JAWLET010000289.1:0-3528 GCA_041685955.1 Desulfobacteraceae bacterium
TCGGATTTATAGACCTTGACGGAAGACTGACCTATGTGAACCGGGCCTTTCTCAATATGTGGGGCTATGATAACGAGGTCCCCGTACTGGGGAGAAAAATGGAAACGTTCTGGGAAAGGCCTGAAGCGGGTTCAGATCTGGTCCATACGCTACGGGACAAAAGGGGCTGGGTGGGTGAGATGACTGCGGTCAAAAAGGACGGGACCCTGTTTGACGTTCAGGTCTCGGCCACCATGGTGAAAAACGAAACCGGAGTCCCGGTGACCATGATGGCCTCCTTTTTAGACGTTACCCGGCAGAAAGAGATGATGGAGGAGATGCAACAGTCGGACAAGCTATCCTCGTTGGGACAGCTTGCGGCCGGGCTGGCTCATGAGCTCCGAAACCCACTGGCCGTGGTCAGTTCATGCTCTCAGTTCTGCCTGGACAACATGAGTCTGGACCGCCTGCTCAAGGAGAATTTCCAGGTGATTCACCGCAATGCCAAACGGGCCAGCGAGCTGATTAACGACCTGCTCGCCTTCGCCAGGCCCGCCCATTTCGAGTGGAAGGCGATAGACCTGAACAAGGTAATCAAAAAGATGTTACGCATGGCCAGGCTTGAGGCTCGATCTGCGGGGATCGAGTATAAATTGAGGTTTGAAAAGGAGCTCCCACCTATTATAGGAGATGGGGACAAATTGGGCCAGGTCTTTTTAAACCTCATCCAGAACGCAATCCAGGCGGTTTCGGGTAATGGAAAGATCACCATTCGGACGCAGTCGCTTGGTCCGCAAAAGCAGGTGGAGGCAAGTATTATGGACAACGGACCGGGCATCCCCGAAGAGTATCGGAATAAAATTTTTGACCCGTTTTTTACCACCAAAGAAGGCGGAACCGGTCTCGGGCTGAGCATATGCCACACCATGGTCACCCAGCATGGCGGCAGTATTACCGCAGAGAAGGGAGACGGGACGGGCGTCAAAATGTGTATCAGACTGCCGTTCATGTCAGAAGGAGAGGAGGAAAAAGATGGCAGCGCGTATCCTGCTGGTGGACGATGACCGGGATTTTCGTTGGGCCACAGGCAATCTGCTGAAAAACGCGGTCTATGAGGTGATTGAGGCCCGGGACGGGCAGGAGGCCCTTGCCCTATTGGACAGGGAGGTGCCTGATCTGGTGCTCCTGGACGACAGGATGCCGGGCAAAAACGGTATGGAAGTGGCAAAGGAGATGGCCGAGCAGATCCCTGGGATACCGATCATCATGATCACTGCATATGGAGATGTCAAATCCGCGGTCAAGGCCATGAAGATTGGCATATACGACTATGTGACCAAGCCGGTGGATAATAACGATCTGTTGTTTAAAGTCCAGAGGGCCCTGGAGAAGCAGAATCTGGTCAAGGAGGTGACCCAGTTAAGGAAAGTATTGAGTGAGCGGACCTCCCTTTATGACCTTATGGGCAGGAGCGATAAGATAAAGGAACTTGTGAACCTGGTGGAAAAGGTCGCCCCCACCGGTCTGACCGTGTTGATTGAAGGGGAGAGTGGTTCGGGAAAAGAGCTCATAGCCCGGGCTATCCATGAGCTGAGTAAGAGCCAGGCAGGGCCTTTTGTGGCGGTGGACTGTGGCGCCATTCCCGAAACCCTGATCGAAAGCGAACTCTTCGGATATATGAAAGGGGCCTTTACCGGAGCCGATATGGACAAGCCGGGTCAGTTTGAACTGGCGGACGGGGGGACCCTGTTTCTCGATGAGGTGGGCAATCTCCCTTACCAGGCCCAGCAGAAGCTCCTCAGGGCCATGCAGGAGCGGGTCATTCAGAGGTTGGGTGGAAAAAAGCCTCGGCTTATTAATGTCAGGATCATCGCAGCCACCAATCAGGCTCTGGAAAAGGATATGGGCTCAGGGGGCTTCCGAGCGGACCTCTATTTCAGACTCAAGGAATTCTCCCTCAGGGTCCCCCCGTTAAGGGAAAGGGCGGATGACTTGTCGTACCTCATCAAGCGATTCATGGACGAGGCCCAGGAGGAGCTCAAAAAGCGGTGTGAGGGTCTTTCCAAGGAGGCTGCGGCCCACGTATTCGCTTATGACTGGCCCGGCAATGTCAGGGAGTTGAAAAACATGATTCGTCAGGGTGTGCTCCTTTGTCCTGAAAACGGTTCGCTTACCCTGGATCATCTTCCTTTGGGCCATCAAGCGGATTCGGGAGAGGGCGGGGGAGACCCGGTGGATTTCCAGGATGTCTGGCAAGGGACCGGATCGCTCAAGCAGACCGTAAAGACGGTCTCAGATGACGTTGAAGCGCGGATTATCAGGGCCGCACTTGTCGAAGCCGGAGGCAACAAGAGTGAGACGGCCCGGAGACTGAAAGTGGATTACAAGACACTGCTCAGAAAGATTAAAACCCATCAGATTGAATAGGGCCGCAGCCCTAAGTCCCATTGATTTGAAGCGGTGCAAGCCGTCCCGCTGCAAGTGGGAAAACCTGTGGCATCCTCACGCCAGCATTCCATTCCTCCGATACCATACTCTGTCACTACGGGAACCGCAACTCTATGGTTGTTGTGCCCCAATTGGGGCGGCAATGTCATAACATCTCCTTTTTTCACTCGACTGCCCAAGTGAGCTTGTTGCCTAACAATACAATAACTTCAACGGGTTAGAAGTGGACGCCGGCGGTGGCATATTCGGTGCATACCAGCAATGCAACACCAATGAAGCGTTTTATTTGGAAAAACATGTTTAAAAACCTCGATGTGCTCATTGTAGACGATAACGAAGAGGTGATCTGGATGATCGGTAACGCCCTGGACCTCGCCGGCTTTATTGTGGATGCAGCCACCACCGCGGAAGAGGGCGTTGAAAAAGTCCGGACCCACCCTGAGGTAAAAGCGATTGTCCTCAATTATGTGTTGCCGGACATGAGCGGGCTCCAGGTTCTTAAACATTTAAAAGGAGAGGGGTACGGCGCAGAGGTCATCGGGATATCCGCATTCCATGATGTACGAAGTCGTTTTCTCGATGCCGGCGCCATGGCCTTTCTGGAAAAGCCTTTTGACTTAAATGATCTTGTGCGGCTGTGCGGGGAGGCCGTCAATGGCCATAAATCCCCGGCAGGTATCAGGCGTTCATGAATCTTGTACAAAGAAAGGAGGTGAAAACGCATGGCAATGGAAAAATCGATGGCATCCGCAAGCCTGGCCGAAGTCGTGGACCGGATTCTCGACAAAGGCGTGGTGGTGGATGCATGGGCCAGAGTCTCTTTGGTCGGCATTGAGCTGCTCGCTGTTGAAGCGCGGGCCGTGGTGGCCGGTGTAGAGACTTATCTCAAGTATGCCGAGGCCGTGGGACTCACTGCGACGGCGTAGGGGTCAGTTGAAGGCTCTTTGGCTGCAGGACGGAGATGTCAACAGGAAACCTGAAATCATAACCCAAAAGAAAAAAGGGAGATATCATCATGGCAATGGAAAAATCGATGGCTTCTGCAAGTCTGGCTGAAGTGGTGGACCGGATTCTCGACAAAGGCGTGGTGGTGGATGTATG
>JAWLET010000035.1:0-8538 GCA_041685955.1 Desulfobacteraceae bacterium
AAGAGGGAGCCGCATGGCGAATGGAAGCGACTCAGCTATGAAGTAGCCTATTGTGTGACCTATGACCCCCAAGACAGCAATACTATTTATGTAGGTCACGATTGGTCCCTGGCCAGGACCACGGACTATGGAAAGACGTGGGAAAAAACAGATGTCTCCTCATCCTCGGATGGCCACGAGGTCTCCAGTATTGCAGTAGATCCTCAGAACAGCGATGCGCTTTTTGTTGGCGTTTCTTATTCTGGAAAACGTGGCGAGATCTATAAAAGCTCTGACGCCGGGAAGACCTTGAAACTTAAGCAGGTGTTTGATGTGCCGGTCAATGTGGTGAAGGTTGACCGCGCGGACAGCCGGGTGATCTATGCCGGTACAGGGATGTTTTATGCGTCTTCCTACAACGAGCAGGGCGGAATATACAAGAGTACCGACGGGGGCGCTACCTGGATTGGGCCGTTACTTAAAGATGTGGTGGTGAATTCCATTGAAATCGACCCGACGAATTCCAATGTGCTCTATGCGGGCTGTGGAAGCGGCGGCGACAGTTACCCCGGGCTTTTCAAGAGCGTCGATGGCGGTCTGACCTGGGAAAAGAAGGATTTTGATCCATGCGCTGTAACAGAGCTAAAGATCAACCCCAACTCGACCCACATCCTTTATGCGGCAACTTACCGAAAAGGGGTGTACATGAGCATTGACAGCGGAGAAAACTGGACCAACATCGGGCTCTCGGACTACAAGATGGTTGATCTATCGTTTTCCCCAGGCCCTGCGACGCCCTCTTTCCGCAGCTACGGACAATCCGAATCCACCCGCTCGCTCTACGCAGGAACAAACAGCGGCCTTTCCGCGTTTACCGGGTCCTCCATTTCAGGGTGGATATATGAAAGCACGGGCACGGCAAAGATATATCCGGCCCAGGTCTGGCTGGATGCGGGGCAGGCCCAGGTAGATGCCGATGTCTTTGAAACCGGCGCATACCTGATTTTATATCCTCCGGTGGGGTGTAATTACAATATCTTTTGTACGGCCCAAGGGCACAGCCAGGGCATGGGTTCCGGCATAGACGTGAGCGCCATGTCGGATGTCAACTATGATTTTTATCTCTCACCTACGGCCGTTCCTGATGCGTCCACACTCACGGTAGCCGTTAGCGGAACCACGGTAACAATCTCATGGACCCGGGTGTCCGGGGCTACCGGTTACAGGTTGAACTATGCCCCCAGTCCCTATACCGGCCCTGATACCATCAGGAGTATAGACATGGGAAATCAAATAGAGGTCTCCTTCGACCTTTGGAAAGGCGCTTCTTTCTATGTTGCTGCGACGGCCTATAACAGCGTCGGCAGCAGCGGCTACTCTAATATCGAGCATTTTGTCATACCCTGACGGGCTCACCTCAAACAGGGGACGAGTCATGGCTGGCTGGATAAATGAAAGTTCGCGGTCACTTCTGGTTCTTGGCTGGGAAAGGGCGGGTATTGAATAGGTACTGAGCTATAGTTAGGTGTAGGTTGGATTCCCTTCGTGCTGAGCGGCGAGAGAGGGTCCTGAAATGGGCCTGCAATTCCCTGAAGACACAGCAAGGATTCAGGAGACAAAAAAATGAGACAATTCATTCCTGGTTTGATATTGACCTTGTTGGGCTGTTTTTCTTTTCAGGCGAATTCCGAGGCTGGGATGGCCCAATCCGTGGGGATTGCATCATCTCCTAATCCGGTGGGTTCAGGCGCCCGGGCACTTGGAATGGGGGGCGCCTTTATTGCTGTGGCAGATGATGCCACGGCCGCGTCATGGAACCCCGGGGGCTTGATTCAGCTCGAGACGCCGGAGGTCTCTGTGGTGGGGGCCTACAACCGCCGGACAGAAGACACCACATATAAGGCCTTCCTTGAGGCCAGCGGGCCTCAGCGCACATCAACCCTCGATCTGAACTATCTGAGCGCCGCCTATCCCTTTCCGATCTTTGATCACAATGCTGTTGTTTCGCTCAATTATCAGCACCTATACGATTTCAACAAGGAGGTCCGTTTCGGTGCCCGGGATGATGAGCCTCCGCTGATCGCTGCGACCCAGTATGAATTTGACCAGAAAGGAGGACTGTACACGCTTTCACCGGCCTTTGCCTTTCAGATACTTCCGGAACTGTCTGTGGGGGTGACACTCAATTTATGGGAAGACGTCCTGTTTGACAACGAATGGGAACTGAAGAGACATCAGACAAGCTCGGGAAGCTTCATGCGGATCCCGTTTTTTTCGGCTGAAGATCTTCGGGAAACCTACAACTTCTCGGGCATTAACTTCAATTTTGGTATCATGTGGAACATCAACAGCACGTTTACATTGGGAGCGGTGTTCAAATCCCCTTTCAGCGGGGATGTGAAGCATGCATATCATTCAACCAACACCATCGTATTTCCAACCAAGCCCGAAATGAACAGGACCGAGGTGCGTAGTTACTCGGAAAAGGAAACCTTGGATATGCCCATGTCGTATGGGGTTGGTCTTTCGGCCCGATTGAGTGATGCGCTCACAGTGGCCCTGGATCTGTACCGGACCGAGTGGGGTGATTATGTACTGCATACCGGAGACGGACGTGAGCTGAGCCCTGTTACGGGAAAACCGGAAAATGAATCAGACGTCGACGCCACCACCCAGGTCAGGATCGGGGGTGAATATCTTATCATCGGTGAACAGACGGTCATCCCTTTAAGGGCAGGTCTCTTTTATGATCCTGAACCGGCCGACGGAAGTCCTGACAATTTCTGGGGTCTTAGCGTGGGAAGCGGCATCTGTTACAAACAATTTGTCTACGACATTGCATACCAGTATCGGTTCGGGAGGGATGTCAGAAGCGCCATCATTGGCGATAAGAACTCGCGGCAGGACGTGGACCAGCATACCATATACATGTCGATAATCTATCATTTCTGATGGCTTAATACCCCCTCCCATGGACCTGAGCATGATGCCGCTGTACACTCGGCAATGAACCCAAGTTTGAAAATGAAAAGTAACTTCGTACGCATTTCGTGGTATTAGGCAGCCTTGCATGTCTGTTTTGGGCTGGACTTCCTTGGCCAAAATCGTATCCCAGTCGCCGGGTTATCCTGCGGCCTTGTGATGGAAATGGAGCAGGTTAACCGCGTTTTCAATTTTGGGGAAATCTTCCGGAAGGGACAGCCTGCCCAATTGAATCCTGAGTCTGTTTTGAGAAAGGAGTTGGAACCGCTTCGGCATTTGATGGATGGTTTGAACAAGATTTTTGGTGTCCACGGCCCCATTATCGGCAAACGTCAAGGTGATGCTGTGTTCGCCCGCATCCAGCCTCTGGATTTTCAACCGTTTGAGCCGGACGCGGATCCCCATCAGGGCGAAGAGGTTTTCCACTTCCGGTGGGGGGGGTCCGAAACGATCCAAGACCTCTTCCCTGGTTTCTTTGAGTTCGGATTCGGCCACCAGGCTGGAAAGCCGTCTATACAGATTGAGCCGGACATCGGTGTCCATCACATAATCCCCGGGAAGATACGCCGGGATCTGCACATTGATTTCCGGATTGATGTCATCTTTCCATTCCTCCCCTTTTAGTTCACAAACCGCCCGCTCTATGAATTTGAGGTACAGTTCATATCCGATGGCCGTGATATGGCCGGACTGGGCAAAGCCCAGAATATTGCCTCCGCCCCGGATCCTGAGGTCATGCATGGCGAGATGGAGGCCCGCGCCGAGGTGGGAGAAGTCCATGAGGGCCTTTAATCGTTTTTCCGCATCCCGGGTGAGTGCCGAATCCTTGGACACCAGCAGGTAGGCATAGGCCTTTTCTTTGGCCCGGCCCACCCGGCCTCTCAGCTGATATATCTGGGCCAGGCCCATACGATCCGCCTCATTGATGATAATGGTGTTGGCCGAAGGAATGTCCAGCCCGGATTCGATGATGGAGGAACATACCAGGACATCGATCTCCTTTCTCAAGAACCGGACCATGGTCTGTTCCAGATCCCGGGTCTTCATCTGTCCATGGGCCACGGCAAAACGCACCCCGGGGACCAGCCGTTTGAGGCGGTCGGCTGTGAAATCGATGGTCTGGACCCGGTTATGAACGAAAAAGGTCTGTCCCCCCCTAACCACTTCGGCATCAATGGCACGATGGATGAGGGATTCATCGTAGGCAGAGAGATAGGTCTCTATGGACAGGCGGTCTTCCGGCGGGGTTTCGATAACGCTTAGATCCCTGACACCGGTCATGGACATCTGAAGGGTCCTGGGGACCGGCGTGGCGGTGATGGCCAGCACATCCACCAGGGCCCGATATCGTTTCAGCGCCTCTTTCTGCTTTACCCCGAAACGCTGCTCCTCATCCACAATCAAAAGCCCCAGCTCCGCAAACCGGACATCTTTTTGAAGGATCCGGTGTGTGCCCACCAAAATGCTGATCCTGCCGGATCGCACCTTTGCGATCACTTCTTTTTGTTGGGTCTTGGTCTTGAACCGGCTCAATAGACCCACTTCAATTCCATAATCCGCCATACGATGGGTGATGGTCTCAAAATGCTGTTCGGCCAGGACGGTGGTCGGCACCAGAAAGGCAACCTGCTTTCCGTCCGATACCACTTTGAACATAGCCCTCAATGCAATTTCTGTTTTGCCGAACCCCACATCCCCACATATCAGACGATCCATGGGTCGCTCTGAGCCCAGGTCCGTGAGCACGTCTTCCACGGCCTTGAGCTGGTCATCGGTCTCTTGGTGCTCAAACCCGGCTTCGAACTGACGGTAATGGTAATCCGGAGGCGAAAAGGCATGTCCCTTCCGGTAGTTTCGCAAGGCATAGAGCTCCACTAACTGTTTCGCAATCTTTTGGACGGATTTTCCCGCCTTTTGTTTGGCGATCTTCCAGGAATGCCCCCCCAACTGGTCCAGCTTGGGATTTTTTTCCTCTGCACCCGCGTATTTCTGCAGTACGCTTACGCGGTCTGCCGGCAGATAAAGTCTGGAATTGCCCGCATATTCGATGATAACAAAGTCATGAATCCTCCGGGCCACCTCCATGGCGGCGAGGCCGCCGTATCGCCCGATGCCGTGCTCTTCGTGCACCACAAAATCACCGGCCTTTAGAAGACTGAAACTGGACCAGGTCAGCGCTTCCCTCCCTTTGGCCCGTTTTTTGGGCTTTGCCCCCCGTTTGGGTCCGAAGATCTCATCCTCGCTCAACACGTAAAGTCCCTGCTCGGGCCAGGCAAACCCCCTGGAAAGCCGTCCCAGACACAGATGGAGCCCCGGGCCCCCTGGAACCTGGCCCCAGTGGTCCACAATGCCCTCGACCCGCACTTCGTAATTTTCCAGGATCTCCTGTAATCGGGTGGCCTGCTGTCTGGAACTACAGGTGATGACCACCTGGGATCGGGATTCCCGCCACGACTCAATTTTTTCAGCAAGGGGGGCCATGGACACCTTTCCTTGGCGGGCGAGGGTAACCGCTGCCTCGGCGTCCAGCTGGAACCGGCCCTGTATGGTGATGATCTGGTCCGGATTTTGTCCCGAATCCCTTGGGGAGGGGGGGATCTCCCATCCCGCGCCCAAGTCCAGCTCGCTGAAAAGGAGGCGTTGGCGGCGGTTGAGGTGGCGCCGGGTTTCTTCCAGTGGAATGAAAAGGTCTTTCACCCTGGGGAAGGGATGCCCTTTTTCTGCGGATTCTCGTTGAAATTTTTCCTGGTCCTTGTCGAACTTTCGCCCCAGCTTTTCAACTTGGGTCTCCCATCGACGGAGGTCGAAGGCGGCGAGGAGTCCATTTTCAGGCAGGTACTCCATCAGGGCATTGAGCTGGGGATAGAAATGATTGAGCCAGGCTTCCTGTCCCGGAAAGCTGCTGATGCCTTCAAGTTGGGCCTGGCGCGGCAGCCGTCCCATGGACCGGGCCCGCTGGATATTCTCCGGGGTCATCATAATCTCCCCGGCAGGGAGGAGGATGAACGATTCCAGGCGCCCCTGGGAGCGCTGGCTCTCCGGATCAAACTGGCGAATGGATTCCAGATGATCCCCCCAGAATTCCATGCGGAGCGGCAGCGGATATAAGGGGGAAAATAGATCGATCACCCCCCCGCGCACTGCGTAATCCCCCCGCTCCTCCACCAGTGATGTCCGCTGATATCCAGTGTTTTCCAGTTTTCGAAGGAGCTGTGACCTGTCCACCTCCTCTGTGGTTTCGAAATATTCCAGTGCACTGACCAGGGCGTCTTTGGGCAGAATTCTGAAGCAGAGGGCTTCAACAGAGGTCACCACCACGGAGTCCTTCCGGGTGAGCAGTCCGTACAGGGCGCTGATGCGTTGGCTGATTAGTTCCGGGTGCGGGCTGAGTCCGGATAGGGGAGTGATATCATAGGGAAAGAATTGCTGCAGTCTCACACCGGGTGAATCATTCCTCGCGGCCTCATCAGGCATGAAGAATTGAAGCGTTTTATAAAAGGCAGAGGCCTCTTTGGTGTCCGGAAGGATGATCAGGCAGGGCCTGTGGAGACCGGCCAGCACCTGGGCCAGGAAATAGGCCCGGACTGATCCTGAAAGGCCGATAACCTTTAGGCTGCCCGAACCTTGCTGGAGCCACTTTTTGAGCTCAATGAATTCTTCTGTGTTCAGTGTTCGCATACGATCCTAAGACGGGGTGCGGAAGGCGTGACGTTTTATGGCGGCCGGCGAGGTTTACAAAACGTGCGGTTCCATGGTCCTGAGTGTCATTCGATCCGTGTCCAGTTCAGCACGGATACCCATGGGAAGGGCCAGGTTGTCAGACCCGTGCCCCAGGGGAAATCCAGTCACCACAGGGACATCGGTTCCCGCAAATCGGGCTTCAAGCAGTCCATGGAAGGCTGTTATATCCCCGCAATCCACAAACCGGCCTGCCACCACACCGGCAAGGTCTTGCAGTTCGCCGGCCTGTGCCAGATGGGTCAACATCCTATCTAAGCGGTAAGGGGGTTCGCCCCTGTCTTCCAGGAAAAGGATGGCCCCATGAAGCGAAGGGAAAAAAGGAGTCCCTATGAGATGGCAGATCAGGCTCATGTTTCCGCCCAGAAGTGGGCCCACCGCCCTGCCCTTTGAGAGGACTTTCCCTTGGCTGCAGGGGATGGTCACCGGTCCGCCTTCTGAAAGGAGTCTGTGAAAATGGGTCCACGATGCAGTCCGGATGGACGAGAGATTTACGACCATGGGCCCGTGGAAAGTCACCAGCCCGCTGTGTTTATATAAGGCCATCAGAAGTGCTGTGATATCACTGAATCCTATCAGGAGCTTCGGGTGCTTACGGACAAGATCATAGTCAATGCGGTCTAAGAGTCTGAGACTCCCGTATCCGCCCCGGCTGCAGAAAACGGCCTTGATCTCAGAGTTCAAAAACATGGCGTGAAAATCAGCAAGGCGGAGGGAGTCCTCCCCGGCCAGATAATTACTTTTCGCGTACACGTGGGGCCCCGTATGCACCTTGAACCCCGATGATTCCAGACGTTTTATTCCAGCGGCGAGTTGGTCTTCACTTACGGGACCGGCCGGAGAGATGATCCCCACCCCGTCCCCATGATGAAGTGCCCGGGGTTTCATGGGCGCCCCTTTGTACGTCCCGGTCATGCGATTGGGGTGAATCGTACCTGCTTCCTCCTTTTTATCTTGACGGCCTGAAGTTCTCATAACGAACTGAAATCATAAACCTTAAAGTCCCCTTCTCCAAATGAGCATTTTCAATAAACCATTCTTGAGAACCCTGGACGCTCAAGTTTTTAGCGATTTTTATGGAAAAGGATGATCAAGCCCTGGAGCGTCAGAAATTCTTCCACCTGGTCGATGGTTTCAGAGACTTCAGAGATGATGGGCGCCAGCCCCCCGGTGGCCACCACGGTGGCGTCTTCCCCTGATTCCTGTTTCATCCGGTTGACAATGCCGTCCACCAGTCCGGCGTAACCGTATATGATCCCGGCGTTCATGCTGCTGATGGTATCTTTTGCAATAATGGCCTGGGGCCGGGAGAATATTTCCACCCGGGGCAGCTTGGAGGCCTCCAGAAAAAGGGCTTCACACGAGATGATGACGCCGGGCGATATGGCCCCGCCCATATATTCCCCCTCCCGGGATATGTAGTCGAAAGTGGTGGCGGTCCCGAAATCGACCACCACCAGGGCCCGTTTATGTTTTTCGTAGGCTGCAACGGCATTGACAATCCGGTCCGCCCCCACTTCCTTGGGATTGTCATATCGAATGGGCATCCCGGTTTTTAACCCCGGTCCTATAATCAGGGGATCGACACTGAAATATTTTTTTGAAAACGTTTCTATGGTGTTGAGCAGAGGCGGAACCACGCAGGAGACAATGGTATCGGTGATCTCCTCAAAACCGAGCTCCACCCACTGGAAGAAGTTGCCCACCAGGATACCCAGTTCATCGGCGGTAATTTCCTTTTCGGTCCGGATCCGCCAGTGGTGAATGATTCGATTCCCATCCGTGACCCCCAGGACGATGTTGGTATTGCCGATATCAATACAAAACAGCATGGCTATT
>JAWLET010000035.1:8638-15431 GCA_041685955.1 Desulfobacteraceae bacterium
TCAGTCCAGGACCTTCCCGGACTTGACGGCATCAACGATTTTGACCGTTTCAACCGCCTTTTTAACCTCATGTACCCTCAAGATGTGGGCCCCGTTCATGGCACTAACCGCGGCTGCAGCCATGGACCCCGTCTCCCGCTCATGGGGTTCCCTTTTGAGGATATGACCGATGAACGCCTTGTTGGAACTGCCCACAACCAGGGGCCGCCCTAAGGCCTGGAATCGAACCAGGTCTCTTAGGATCATGAGATTGTGGTCGAACGTCTTGCCGAATCCGATCCCCGGGTCCACCAGGGTCAAGTCCCTTCTGATGCCGGCGGCTTCGGCCCGATCCAGGGCATGTTTCAAAAAATGGAGAATTTCAGGGATCAAATCGGTGTAAACGGGGTTGTCCTGCATGTTTTCCGGTTGGCCTTTCATGTGCATGAGGATCACCGGGACCGCCGCCGCCGCCGCCACCCGTCCCATATGGGAATCAGATCGAAGCGCGCTCACATCGTTTATGATGACGGCTCCTGCTTTCAGTGCGTGGCGCGCCACAGTGCTTTTATGGGTGTCGATGCTGATGGGAATGGAGAGGGCATTGGAAAGGGCGGTGATGACCGGAACCACCCGTTCGGTCTCTTCCTCAGCGGAAATCTTCCGGGCGTAGGGCCGGGTGGACTCCCCGCCGACATCTATGATGTCCGCTCCCTCCTGGGCCATCTTTAGCCCGTGTTCAATGGCCTGTTCCGGCGCAAAATGGACACCACCGTCTGAAAATGAGTCCGGAGTCACGTTGAGGACCCCCATAATGTGTGTTCTTGTGCCCAGGTTGAGACTGTGGTCTTTCCACTTCAGTGAAAATGTCATTTTATTCTCTGCGCTTCTCACCTCCGGGCTCACTTTTCCCGTACCCGTTCACCGGTTTCAGTGTTCAGTTTTCGGGTTTCAGTCTAACGCCTTCAATTAACTTATTCATTTTTTGAGCAAAAGCCTTGTAATCAGGTGTCAGATGTCAGAAGTAAGAAACGAATTAGCCGACACCCGACACCTGACACCTGAAACAATAAAGTCTTGGATAGCAATTAACAAACTGGTAATGCACCCCTGAACACTGAAACCTGCCCGTGAACGGTTACCTTTTCTCTTCCTGGGCCGGTTTTTCCTCCGGCTGGAGGGTTTCCGGAGCGGGCCCTTTGCCTTGCTCGGGCGCCTCCCCGCCGGACCCCCCATTTTGGGCCATAATCCGGTCGATGTCCTGGTTGCTCAGGGTTTCCCTTTCCAGCAGGGCCTGGGCCACCTTATGGAGGATTTCCATGTTATCCTCCAGGATGTGGCGGGCCTTTTCGTAGGATCCGGTGATGATATTTTTCACCTCTTCGTCAATCTTCTGGGCGGTCAATTCCGCATAGTCCCGGTGCTGGGACAGCTCCCGGCCCAGGAAGATCTGTTCATCCTTTTTGCCGAAACTGAGCGGTCCCAGTTCCTTGCTCATCCCATAATCACAGACCATTTTCCGGGCCAGTCCGGAGGCCCTCTCTATATCATTTCCCGCGCCGGTGGTCTCTGTTTCAAGCACAAGCTCTTCAGCCACTCTCCCGCCCATCAGGATGGCGATGTTATTGTATAGATACTCTTTGGGGTAGGTGTGTTTTTCATCAATGGGGAGTTGCTGGGTGAGTCCCAGGGCCCGGCCTCTCGGGATAATGGTGACTTTATGAATAGGGTCTGTGTCCGGCAGGATCTTGGCCACCAGGGCATGCCCGGCCTCATGGTAGGCCGTGATTCGCTTTTCCTCATCGCTGATGATCATGCTTTTACGTTCCGTGCCCATCAGGACCTTGTCTTTGGCATCTTCAAAGTCTTCCATCTCCACGCGGTCCTTGTTCCGCCGGGCGGCCATGAGGGCCGCTTCATTGACCATGTTTTCAAGGTCTGCACCGGTAAATCCCGGGGTACCCCGGGCCAGAATGGAGGTGTTTAGATCTTCGGCCACCAGCTTCTTTTGGAGATGGACTTTCAGGATTCCTTCTCTCCCCTTCAGGTCCGGGACAGGGACCACCACCTGCCGATCGAAACGGCCGGGCCGTAGAAGGGCCGGGTCCAATACGTCGGGCCGGTTGGTGGCGGAGATGAGGATGACGCCTTCGTTGGACTCAAACCCATCCATTTCCACCAGGAGCTGGTTCAGGGTCTGCTCCCGTTCGTCATGGCCGCCGCCCAGGCCCGCGCCCCGGTGTCGTCCCACGGCATCGATCTCGTCGATGAAGATGATGCAGGGGGCGTTTTTCTTTCCCTGATTAAACAAATCCCGGACCCTGGAGGCCCCCACGCCCACAAACATCTCCACGAAATCCGACCCGCTGATGCTGAAGAAGGGCACCCCCGCCTCCCCTGCAATGGCCCGGGCCAGAAGGGTTTTTCCCGTACCCGGAGAGCCCACCAGCAGTACGCCCTTGGGGATCCTTCCCCCGAGCCGGGTGAATTTTTTGGGGTCGCTCAAAAATTCCACCACTTCCCCCAGTTCATCTTTGGCCTCGTCGATCCCGGCCACATCTTGAAAGGTGACCTTTTCCTGGGATTCGCTCATGAGTCTGGCCCGGCTTTTTCCGAAGGAGAGGGCCTTCCCTCCGCCGGACTGCATCTGTCGCATGAAAAAAATCCAGACCCCGATAAGCAGCAGCATGGGGACCCAGGAGAGGAATACCTGGAACCACGAGGAGTCTTCAGCGGGCTTCGCAGATATCTGAACCCCCTTCTCCCTGAGGAGCTTGATCAATTCAGGATCTTTGGGGGCATAGGTTTTAAAGGGGCCCTGAGCAGACATGCCGGAGATGTTTTCCCCTTTAATGGTGACCTGTTTGACGTTCCCCTTTTCCACCATGGTCATAAAATCGCTGTAACTGACGCCTACGCTCCCCTGCTCCGGCTGCTTGAAGATCTGAAAAAGCATGACCATCATCAGACTGATGACTAACCACAGGGCGAGATTTTTGTAAAAAGGATTCAATGTAAAGTGACCTCCATTCAGGACCTAATCTTTATCGGTGGCGGTTTGCCACGCACAAAACCCCCGGCGCCCTGTTTTAAACAGGGCGGAGGAGGAATATAGTCCCAGGTTGATTTAAATCCGGTAGAACTTTTAAAACCCCATCGCATATTATAGTTACATTTTTTTTAAATTCCATAAAAATTTCATCCCGGACCCCTGCTTGTCCCATGCCCTCAAACATGGGATCTGTCCAAGACGCCCCCTGAAGGCCGGATATCTAAAACATCCTGGCTTTTTGTCCCGCAAATTCTGCAGGATTCCAAACAAAGACGCCAACCGTCGCACTTTCCGCTTCACAACCCCCTCCCCTTTTGGCATAACGGTTTACAAAAAGGCCGGAAAGGGATCGCAATACCCCAACCAGGCCGTCATGGAGCATTTTTTTTGTTGACTCCAGGGGCACGGGTCCGGAACATGGGGGTTCAGGCCAAGACACCTTTTCCTGCATTCACACGGGATGCCAGGCAATGACCCGGATACCGGATATGACCGGATAAGAAAGGAGGCGGACATGACCCAGTCCCCGTTCACCCAAGAGGATGTCCACCAGATACAAGCCCATGGGCTTACGCTCGAGGACGTGCAGAGGCAGCTGGCATTGTTTGAAGGTCGTGCGCCGTATCTCAGGCTGGCGGCCCCCTGTACCCCGGGGGAGGGCATCACTGTACTGGATGAGAAAGCCGTCGGGCCATTGATGGAGCTCTACAACAAAAACGGGCCTTCGCGCAGGCGACTCAAGTTTGTTCCGGCTTCGGGCGCCGCCTCCCGGATGTTCAAGACCCTGCTGAAATACCTGAACCAAGGAGGGGATATTGTAAAAGACAGGGTCTTTAAGGAGGCGGCGGCGGGTAATGCGGATGCCAAAAAGCTCCTCACGTTTATGGAGGGGATTGAACGGTTCGCCTTTTTTACGGATCTCAAAAATGTATTGATTGAAAAAGGGTTTACGCCCGAGGGTCTGCTCAAAGAAGGTCGATTCAAGGAGATCATCTATTTTCTGCTGGAGGATGAAGGGCTGAATTATGCCCATCGACCCAAAGGGTTACTCAAATTCCATGAATATCCACAGGGCAGTCGAACCGCTTTTGAGGAGCACCTGGTGGAAGCGGCCTTTTATATTCAGGATCAGGTCAACACCTGTCGGCTTCATTTCACTGTTTCTGATGAACATGAAGACGATTTTCGATCCCTTTTTGCAAAGGTAGGCGCTGAGTATGAAAAACGGTACGGGATTTCCTATGACATGGATTTTTCCACCCAGGCCCCCTCTACGGACACCATTGCCGTGACACCGGACAACCGCCCCTTTCGCCTGACAGACGGCCGGCTGTTGTTTCGACCGGGAGGGCATGGGGCCCTTTTACAGAATTTGAATGCGCTCCAGGCGGATATCATCTTTATCAAAAATATCGATAATGTGGTCCCCGACCGTCTCAAAGAAGAGACCTTCAGGTGGAAACGTATCCTCGGTGGGTTCCTTCTGCAGGTGCAAAACGAAATTTTCGATCACATGAAACGGCTCGCGTCAGGGGAAGAGTCGGCCTCGTTTCCGTCCGAGGCCGTTGCCTATTTGGAACAGCGGCTTCTCTATCCGGTTCCCCGTGCCATGAAGGAAGCCCCCCCCTCAGTCCAACGGTCCTATGTAATGGAGCGGCTGAACCGGCCCATCAGGGTGTGCGGCATGGTCAAAAATGCAGGGGAACCCGGAGGGGGGCCGTTCTGGGTGAAGGAGCCCAACGGGGAGAGATCCCGCCAGATTGTGGAGACCGCGCAGATCGATCCTCTTGACCGCGAACAGCAGGATATCTTACA
Organism: Desulfobacteraceae bacterium; assembly: GCA_041685955.1. GTDB lineage: Bacteria > Desulfobacterota > DSM-4660 > Desulfatiglandales > Desulfatiglandaceae > JAIPDZ01. The sequence goes on from JAWLET010000035.1 coordinate 13,485, forward strand.
GGCCTCCACCCATTTTAATCCGGTGGACCTGGTATGCGGCGTAAGGGACTGGCAGGGAAATCCTTTTGATCTGGGTCGATATACGGATCCGGATGCGGTGTTTATATCCCGCAAATCAAAACAGGGAAGGGACCTGAAGGCATTGGAGCATCCGGGGCTCTGGAACGGGGCCATGGCCCGCTGGATTACCTTTTTTGTAGAGGTTCCGGAAACCACTTTCAACCCGGTCAAGACGGTGAATGACCTCCTTCGTGACCAGCACCAGCCCGGTTGATGGGCTGTGGGGTCCTGCTGTGGCGGAATCGGGGCTCAAGACCTTCAATCGGATGGGAACATGGATAAAAAGCGAATCCATGGAAAATATTCTCCCTACTTTGTGGGGATTGTGGCGCTGTTTGTCACCACGCTGATTATCGCCAACATCACAGCGGTTAAGCTGATTGTGGTGGCGGGTCTGATCGTGCCCGCGGCCGTGGTGATATTTCCGGTCAGTTATATCGCAGGGGATGTCCTTACGGAAGTGTACGGGTATTCCCGGGCCCGGCAGGTCATCTGGTTGGGGTTTGTGTGTAATTTTGTGGCCGTGGGCGCCGTCTTGCTGGGCCAGATCCTGCCCCCCGCCCCTTTCTGGAACGGCCAGGCCGCCTACGAACGGATCCTGGGGTATACGCCCAGGCTCTTAACCGCCTCTTTTTTGGCTTACCTGATCGGCGAGTTTTTCAATGCCTATGTCATGGCAAAACTGAAAATCCTGACTGCGGGTCGTTGGCTATGGACCCGGACCGTGTCTTCGACCCTAATCGGCCAGGGCCTTGATTCCCTGGTGTTCATTACCGTGGCCTTTGCAGGAACCATCCCGGTGAAGACCCTGGCCCTGATCGTCCTCACCCAATGGCTGCTGAAATGCGCCTATGAGGCGGCTGCCACCCCGTTTACCTATTGGGCGGTCAGGTTTTTAAAACGACGGGAAGGGGTGGATGTATATGACCACCACACCCGCTTCAACCCCCTGACCCTCAAATGATGGACGGGTTTAGATGGTTCTCTTTCTTGACTGGGGGCCGAAAGCTTTGGTAAGAATGCAATCAAGCGTTCATAGGTTCTGCGTTTCCCGTACTGGGTGGTCTTATTTTGTCTGACCCTGCCCATCGGCCGGTGCGTTTGTCGGGGATGAACCCCCGGGTTGCAGGGTACGCCCCGCAGAGCGACCTTTGAACCTTTGAACCCTGATTCTAAAGAGAACCCGGAACCTTATGAATATCCTGGACATCATTATCGGGGTCCTTATGGCCTTTTTCCTGGTACGCGGTATTTACAGAGGATTTTTCAGAGAGATCGGGTCACTGGCCGGGGTGATCTTGGGCATATGGCTGGCCAAACTCTATCAGGCTCCAGTAACCGCTTTTTTGGGCGCCTATCTCCCCGGAGGAAAATTTCTTCCCGTGATCAGTTTCGCACTCATTTTCCTGGTGATACTGGCTGGGTGCAACCTGCTCGGCAGGACACTTAAGGGCTTGTTCGCAAAGGCCCTGTTGGGGGGCGTGGACCGGTTCCTGGGCGGGGCCACAGCCGTCTTGAAAGGGGGGATCATCATCTATTTTGCTATTTTCTTTTTGACGCTGTTTCTACCCTCCAAGACTCCGTTCATTGCCCAATCTCAAATGGCGCCCGTAATCACCGGTTCCTGCCCATCCTTGATTTCTATGATATCCCCTGATGCCTACCGCGAGTGGAAACAGAAGCTCTTGGGAGACCGGCCGGAAGTGGAACATTTTTCTGAAAACAGCGAGGCCAAGGCGGATGATGGACGCTGATAAGCTGGCACATGCCGTCGACTCGCTGGTGAGGCTGATGGCCCGGCTTCGGGGACCGGACGGTTGTCCCTGGGATGCCCAACAGACGGACGCCACCCTTAAGCTGTACCTGCTGGAAGAGGCCTACGAGGTG
>JAWLET010000290.1:0-3478 GCA_041685955.1 Desulfobacteraceae bacterium
CCCGATATTCCATTTGCGGACCTTCAGAAAAACCCGGAGGCTTTTCAGGGAAAGACCGTATTGCTGGGAGGGAAGATCATTAAAACTGAGAACCTCTCCGAAAAGACCGTTCTTGTGGTTTCACACCGGACGCTCAATTCCAACGACAAACCGATAGGAGAAGAGCAATCCGAAGGACGGTTCATGGTTTCCGTTCATGATTTTTTGGACCCTGCCATTTATCGGGAAGACAGAAAGATCACGGTTATCGGTCGGGTGGTCGGCAGTTCGGTGCGGCCCTTGAACGGGACCACCTATCGCTACCCGATTATAGAAAAAAAAGAGCTCCACCTCTGGCCGGTGGAGGAACCTCTCAGTACAGAGCCGAGAATACAATTCGGTATTGGCATAGGATTCGGCTTTTAAGGAATTTAAAAATGACGAGATCTACCCCCCCCGGGCTCCCGATCCGACGACTCTATAGCCGTCGGGAATTTCTGAAGGTATCTGCCCTGGCATCTGCAGGCCTTTTGGCAGGATGTGCCGTTAACCCGGTAACCGGACAAAAACAATTGATGCTTGTTTCAGAGGACTGGGAAATACAAGTTGACCGGCAAAATTCGCCTCATCAATTTTCCGCCGACTATGGAACGCTCCAGGATGAAGCATTGAATCGATATATTCAGCAGGTCGGTGCGGCCATGACCCCGCAGACTCATCGCCCCGAAATGCCCTATTCCTTTCAAGGAGTTAATGCAACCTACATCAATGCCTATGCCTTTCCGGGGGGAAGCATTGCCGCCACCCGCGGTATTCTGCTTTCGCTTGAGAGTGAGGCCGCCCTCTCTGCCCTTCTGGGTCACGAATTGGGTCATGTCAATGCCAGGCATACAGCTCAGCAAATGTCCAAAGGCATGTTGACCCAGGCCGTTGTGGGAGGCATTAGTGTTTATGCCGGAACCAAAGGAGAGGCCTACGGGCAACTTGCGGCTCAGTTCGGCATGCTGGGCGCCGGGGCCCTTCTGGCGTCCTACAGCCGCGACAACGAACGCGAAGCCGATTATTTGGGCATGACATATATGGTCAAAAGCGGTTACGGCACAGAAGGTTTTGTGCAGCTTATGACCATGCTGAACGGACTTCAAAAAGGAAACGCCAATGCGGTTTCCCTTCTTTTTGCCACCCACCCCATGGGCCAGGAGCGCTTTGACGCCGCCGTCTCACTTGGGAATTCCGAATTCAGTCATGCCAAAGGAAAGCCGTTGAATCGCGAACGATACATGGATAATACGGCCCGCCTTCGAAAGTTGAAACCCGCTATTCAGCATTTCCAGGAGGCTGAGGAATTAATGACGAGAGAATCATATGACAAGGCCGAAACTTCTTTTCAGGAAGGATTGAAAATTGCGCCGTCGGATTATGCCGGACTGGTTATGATGGCCAAATGTCTATATGTGCAAAAAAAATATGACCGGGCGTTACGCTTTTCGGAAGAAGCCAAGCGGGTGTATCCTGACGAGGCACAAGCAAATCATCTTAGCGGGCTCACCAAAATCAAGCTGAAGAGGTTCGATGAGGCGGTTGCGGATTTCACCGCCTATGAAAACAAGCTGCCGGGGAATCCGAACCCTATTTTTTATAGAGGGTATGCCTATGAAGCCATGGGAAACAAGCAGAAATCAGCCGACAATTACTATCAGTTTCTTCAACAGGTCACCGAAGGCGATCAGGCACAGCATGCCTACAAGCGCCTGGTGCAGTGGGGAGTTATAAAGCAGTCGGGGCGCTAAACCAAATTAAGCTCCGGAGTACAGACTCTATAATGCCTTACAATAACCGTACTCCAGTATTCACCTGCAATGGTCATCAAAGATCAAACAATGAGACCTGTGATCCCATCATTCAGAGACTCGAATCGAGGTCTGGTAGGGGAATGATTTTTCCGGTTTTTGAGGGTCTCCTGATACACAGGTGTCCTCTCCTGGTTGAATCGCAGCCAACCTTAGGCTGATCCCGGCAACCCCTTTTTCATTTTCTTCAACAGTTCATCCTCCCCGGTTTCCATGCCTACATGGAGACCTCGGATCGCTCTCATCAGGGGTGAGTTGTTAAAGCTGCGCTAATCTCTTTCCAGTTTATGCGTCAAACCTGAAATTCTGCCAAATTCATATTGGGGCTTTCATGCCAGCCGTTTGCCTGCACCCGGTCCAGGTGAAACGCCATAAATCTCTTCAATGGAAAAGAGGATAGCGCCTTTGGATTCAAGGGGAAATCCGATCTTATTTCCCAAATCCTCGATCCATTTCACCGTATCTTCATACAGTTTACCGGTGGTTTTGATGGAGACGCGGCCCTTTAACTGGTATCCTTCTTGTTTTTCCCAAAAGGTAACTGCAACCTTGGGATTATCTTTCATGTTAGCAAGCGTTTTGTTTAAGAACTGATTCGAAAAAAGAAGGGTGTTGTCACTGATGATCCTTTTCGATCCTACTGGGACCGCATTCGGCGTCCCATCCATGGACACGGTCGAAAGTACCACGGCCGGCACTCTTTCGAATAGATCTTTAATCCTTTGGGTCATTTCAGCCATATTCTTTGCTCCTTTCCGCTACCCCATCATTGACTTCCAGGCCAAGCGCGCGAGGCGCGCTCGGCAAAGTGCTCCAGCCAAAAATTCATGGCTTACCGGCGGTTTTTCGTAGTATCTGGGGTAAAACACAATACCGAGAGAGTCCAGATCCCCCCACAGGATTTTTCGCGCCGTGACCAGTTCCTTCACACCCGTCCCTGACTCACCTCATATCCCATGATAACCTGATATGGGTTTTTGCAGACCGCAGCAACCCGTCACCTTTGTAAGCAAGTGTTCGGGTGAGGTGAGAAAAAAAGTTTTTCATGGCGGGCTTTTTGGTTTGATCTGTTAGCGGTCTGATTTGAACTCGGCAATGGCCTTTTCCCAGGATTTGGTCAGATTTTCATATGCATCGGAAAACCCCTTTTTGACCTGGTCCCAGGCGCCGGCTGAGCTGTACTTCAACCCGCCGTACCATTCTGCCACCTTATTGCGTTGCTTTCTGAGTTCTTTGAGGGTGGCCTTCGCCTTCTTTCGGCTGGCCTGATTCATCTGGTCCCAATTCTTATCCACAGAGGTCTGCAGCTGCTCGATGTTCTTATCCAGGGCATCCAGGGAGGCTTTCACCTTTTTTACGACTTCGTCCCGTTGATCTACGGAATACTCCTTAACCGCCCGAGCCGCTTCCGCCACTTTCTGTCTGGCTTGTTTCACCGTGGTCTCATCATCCGGACTGTCTGCAAAGCAGACCGGCACCATGCAGAACATTAACAATATGCTAAGGATAACGGAAGGATAGAACGCTTTTCTGGTTTTCATTTTCTCTGACTCCTTTCATTTTGGGGCGGAGGGCGCACCCCCGCTATCGGGTTCAGGGACCCACTATGCAAGATCCCGGTAAATAAAAACATATTCCCGGCCATTGAT
>JAWLET010000291.1:0-3464 GCA_041685955.1 Desulfobacteraceae bacterium
ATCAAGATCCTTGACAATCAGTAGATTATTGGTCATTATTTTTTGTTTTATTTCTCTTTTTCTAGATTGCCACCTTGGCTGGCCAAGCCGGGGTGGCAATTATTTATGGGGCATTCAACCCCTGACCGAGGCCCCCGCTTTATGGATATTAGGATCTTGCTCATTGCACGAGACGATCAGAAAAGACATCTGTACCAGGCGGCAATCAGGGAACTCGGCGTCGAGGTAAAGGCACTTCCATCACTTAAAGGATTGGATGCAGATGTAACCGAGCGCTATTTCCATGGCGTGGTCATCGACATGCCCACTAAAATACAGGCCCTCAAAAATGACAGGGAATTCATCTACAGAACTCTCAGAAAATTTCCAGTAGCACATTTAAGCCTGGAAAAAGAAACCGGACAGATGCGGGTCTTTTATCCCGGTCAACATCCTGGCGCAACCCTGCACGATTTTGTGCAGGATCAGTGTATTCCCTTCACCCCCCGCAGACTGGGGTATCACATCCGCAAAGAACTCCACTATAATGTACTGCTCTCCAAATACGAGAAATCTGAGAAGACGAATATCGAGCGGACGGTAACCGTAGATGTATCGGAAAAGGGATGCTTTCTTTTTTCGGTTCAGGATTGGGAACCGGGAGATACGGCCTGGATCATCATTCAGGAACTGGATGACAACACACCGATACAGGGACTTGTACGATGGTCTGTCAAATGGGGCGCCGGGATGCAAATCCCCGGCATTGGAATAAAATTCACTCAAATTAATGCGTTGCAGGCCAAGGAGATATTTGATAAGCTGTGGAATTGAATTTGATAAACGCAGCCAGGTCGATAACACCCTTTTCGCAAAACCGATCAACAGCGGCATATCATCCTTTGGCTGTTATAGATAATGGGGAAGCTTAAATGGACGTCCGATATATCAACCCTTTTCTGGCGGCAGTAAAAGAGGTGTTTGAAACCATGATCGAAATACCGTTCACAGTGGGGAAGCCCTCCCTTAAGAAAGACGGCATGCCCACACATGATGTCAGCAGCATTATCGGAATATCGGGGAACGTCACCGGATGCGTGGTCATCACCCTTTCTGAAAAAACCGCTTTGCAGCTCGCATCTGCATTGATCGGCGACGAAATACCCGAAATGGACGAGGATTGCATCGACGCCATCGGCGAAATTGCCAACATGGTTGCCGGGAGTGCAAAAAACGGTTTTCCGGTAGCCAATACATCGCTTTCAGTGCCCACCGTGGTCCTTGGCAAACACCAAGTGAATTATCCCTCAGCCATCCCCATCATTTCAATCCCCTGTGAAACCACAGAAGGGATGTTCGGTGTGGACATCGCGTTGAAGGAAGTCTCTTCATCCAACCCGTAACTGCTGAATTTTTGATGCCTTTTGCACATTTTCCGCTGGTGCCTTTTTCCCTATTATGGTTAAGTAAAATGGCGATAATACCTTGCTTCAATGTGATTTGCCATATTGCACAACCATGAGACTTAAAATTCCCTGAGCCTCATGATCCTGGATCCCAATATTCTGGATCTCTCCGCCGTGCGCTACCATTAATGATAAGGGCCTCAGCCTCTACGAGGGGAATTACGGGGTGACCAGCATCTATCCGGCAGCGGAATTTATCGCCATCCGTCTCCTTCTACTCAAAAAGATTCACAGCAAAGAAACAATTAATACATCCTGCGCCGGAAAAGCCACCCCGCAGCCGCCAGGGTCACCAATCCGATGAGGGCCATGGGCCAGTAGAGGTTCCACAACACATCAAAAGAGGCGGCCTCGAGAAAAACCGAGCGGACAATAATCAGGAAGTAGCGCAGGGGATTGAGAAAGGTGAGGTACTGGACCGCCGGGGGCATGTTGGCAATGGGCGTGGCAAACCCCGACAGTATGATGGCCGGGACCAGAAACAGGAAGGCCCCCAAAAGGGCCTGCTGCTGGGTTACGGACAAAGCCGAGATCATGAGGCCCGCCCCCACTGCGGACATGAGGAACATCATGAGCCCCACATACAAGGGGGGGATAACCCCCCTGAACGGCACATCGAACCAGAATACGGCCATGAGCACAATAAATGTAGCCTCGGCCATGCCGATGATAAACCCGGGCAGGGCCTTTCCCATGAGGATCTCTCCGGGCCGTAAGGGGGTGGCCAGCATCTGGTCAAAGGTGCCGGCCTCCCGTTCCCGGGCCACGGACAGGGCGGTCAAGAGAAGACTCACCACCAGGGTCAAAAGGGCCACCAGCCCGGGCACGATGAACCAGCGGCTCTCCAGGTTCTGATTGAACCAGAACCGGACCCGCAGCCCTGCCGGGGCAGTGTCTCCGGCAGGGGACTGGTACTGATTCACAATGCTCCGGATATAGTTGAGTACGATCATGGCCGTATTGGAGTTTCGACCGTCCACGATCACCTGCAGGGGGGCGGGCTCTCCCCGCAGCAGGCGTTCGGAAAACCTGGGACCCACATGCACCACGGCCAGGACCTTTTTGGCGTCAAGGAGGGGCCTGATCTCCCGGTCGCTGTGCACCCGGGCCGCCAGGTGGAAGGTGGGGGACCCTTCCAGTAATGCCAACAGGTCCCTGGAGGCCCGGCCCCTGTCCTCGTTGTATACGGCATAGGGCACACGGTCCAGATCAAAGGTGGCCGCATATCCGAACACCATGAGCTGGATGATGGGGGGGGCGATGAGCACGATCCGGCTCTTGGGGTCCACCACTATGGAGATGAATTCCTTGATCATCAGGGCCAATATGCGTCTCAGCATGGCGGCTCCTATTCCAGCCGTTTTTTCATCCGTTTCCGGACCAGGAACAGGAAAAAGAGGCACATGATCCCCAGGGCCAGGGCATTGCAGATCACCACGGTCCATACATTACCCGCCAGAAAAAGGCTCTGAAGGATGTTGACAAAATAGCGGGCCGCAATGATGTAGGTCACCATCTGCACGGCCTTGGGCATGGAGCCGATGTCAAACAGGAACCCGGAGAGGATAAAGGCCGGCAGAAAGGTGGCGATGATGGCGATCTGGCCGGCCACAAACTGATTCTTGGCCACCACCGAGATGAGGAGGCCCATGGCCAGGGCGGTCAGTAAAAACAGGGCCGCGGTGACGAACAGGACCCCATAAGACCCCCGAAACGGCACCTCAAAGACCCAGACCGCCATGGCCACGGATACGGCCATGCCCCCCATGCCCAGGATAAAATAGGGGATGATCTTTCCCAGCAGGATTTCCTGGATGCGAACCGGGGTGACCATCAGGGCCTCCATGGTCCCCCGCTCCCATTCCCGGGCCACCACCATGGCGGTGAGGAGCGCGCCGATAAGGGTCATGATGATGGCGATGAGCCCGGGCACCAGGAAGTTGCGGCTCCGCATCTCGGCATTGAACCAGATCCGCTGTTCCACCGTCACCGTGGGACCAGGGTTCCTGCCTTGGTCCA
>JAWLET010000292.1:0-3441 GCA_041685955.1 Desulfobacteraceae bacterium
TTGATAAGGATTTTCAACCCCGGCCTGGTCATGGTCATGACTATGCCGACAGGGCATGTCGCACATAATCCAGTACACCCTTGACGATCTTTTGGGCGTCGCGCTGGCGCAATTCTTCGAACCGTAAGGCCCAGGCATGATCGGTATAGGCCAGATTGCGAACTTCTATGAGCGCGCTGACATAAGCCGGGTTATCCCGGAGTACCCCCAGGTTCCGGCCCCGAATATGGGCCCCGGCGCCCAGGGCCGGCAGCAGCTGTTTGGCAAAGGCTTTGGAATGCGAATCTTCCCGGGTTCTGCTTTTATAATAGATGATCTGCGCGGCGTCAGGAGAGGAAGGCTCAATATCCGCGTGCAATGATAGAAAAATGCGGCGGTTTTTGGGGACCCCCCGAAAGGCATCTCGGGCAATCTTCACCCGATGGTAAAGGTTGCCGCTGCGACCTCCGCTCGGCCAGCATCGCCACTTGTTGGTTTTGTTGAGCGAGTAACTGTTGTATACCTCGTTTTTTTCGTTTACAAAGGTCATCCGTGGCGGATCTGAATGGCGGATCAGATGGTTGGGGCTGAGCAGCGTCAGGGTGACGTGGGCCCCATGGAGCCGTAAAAGGACATATGCCCGCAGGGCCACATCATAGACATATTCATCTTCCACCACATACACGGCATTTCCATTGCCGTCCAGTGCCCTGACCACGGCCCCCGGATCCAGACCCCCGTGCCCCGGATCCAGCACAAAGTGCCAGCCCTGTAATGCGCTGCTGGCAGGTGCGAGGCGGGAGACTCTGGCCTCAAAAACCCGCCACAGTTTTTTGGCCTGCCGGTAGTTGCCAAGAGGGGTCCCTTGAGGTCCTTCAAAGTAAGTAGGCCGGAGCTGACGTTTGGCTTTGGGGCGTGTGACGTAGTAAGGCCCATTTTCGGTGCTAAGTTTTTTCACTCCCTGGGGTGAAAGCAGAAGTGCTTCCCAGTCAACCGCCTGTATCTGGCTCTGTTTTGCTCCCTTTTTCAACAACGCGCGCACCTTCAAGGTGTCCCCGGGGTAAATTCTGGAGGTTCGAAGACCGTTGACGCCCTTGAGCTCCTTGACGCTCATCTGGTGCAGTCTGGCAATTCTATCCAGATAGTCCCCGGGCTTTACCTTGTATGTTCCCCTGTAGACGGGGGCCTTAACCGCCAGTTGTAACTCCTGGCCCGGATATATCAAGTCCGATGTCAGGTTGTTCAGGGATTTTAATTCCTCCACGCTCATGTCATATGCTGAAGCGATTTCCCACAGTGCATCGCCCCGCTCTACCATATGCGTTTGACTGGAAGCCGCTTTGAGCCGAAGCTTTTGACCGACTTGTATTCTACTGCTGGTCAGGCCGTTGATTTCCATGAGGTCGGCCACAGATAGCCGGTATTTCAGGGCAATGGCGGACAGGGTGTCACCGGCGCGCACAATGTACGCTGCTTCTTCCAGGGAGGAGGGTTGAAGCTGTAATGTGTCTCCCGGGTAGATTCGGTCCCCTTTGAGGTGATTCAATTGGCATATGAGTCCAGGGCTTACGTTGAACTTTTGAGCGATTTCGGACAGGGTGTCCCCTTTTTGGACCACATACTCGAATTCCGGTTCCTCCGCTGTCGTTTCTACCGGGGCTTCCTGGATTATGAGCACTTTCCCCGGAGCGATTGTATCCCCCTGCATGTGGTTCAATTCCTTCAATTCCGCAACACTCAGGTCGAAAAGCCCTGCAATCTTCCACAGTGTGTCGCCCCTTTTGACCTTATAGGTCCGGCGGTCGTCCGCCTTCTGGGCAGAATCCTGAAGCATAATTCGTTGCCCCGGATATATTCGGTTCCGGGAAAGGGTGTTGAGCCGCCGCAGGGTGGCCATGGGCACATCAAACCGCAGGGCGATCTCCGACAGGGTGTCCCCGCTTCTGACTCTATACCACCGGGGTACCCCACCGGGCCAGAACCGTAACCGTTGTCCCTGGAAAATTTTGTCGTTGGAAAGCCCGTTCCACCGGCGCATCTGGGCAACAGAAACCTGATATCGAAGCGCGATTTCACTCAGGGTATCGCCTTTTTTGACGGTATAGCTAAGGGGATTTTGGGCAAGGCCATTTTCCGGAAAAGCGATCATGAAAAAGAGCAATAAGGCCCAAAAAAGACAAAAGAGCACCCGGAAAGGGTTTTTTATACACAAGAAAGGGTTGAAGAGAATGAGGGATTCAGCCTGCATGGGGTAAGATGACTGTTGGATTGGAGTATTGAAAAATTGTGTGTTGAACCGCTATGGGTTGTCCGCATCGGTCTGTCGATTCGAGGCATCATAAGATCTATTATCCTCTGTTGTCAGGAAAATAGATAAAATTAGAATAGATTATGGCGGGCATATTGTCAAGAGATTATGACCTTGTTCGACCGCAATGGCAAATAGTATTTGAAAGCAGGTATGCGCTCTGTTAATATATAGGGCATTATGCGGGCAGCGGTTATCTCGGAGCAGGGACGGCGGAGGTCCATGGAAGATGCCTATTTCCTTGATCCTGATTTTGCAGGCAAAGGATGGGTGTTCGGTGGTATATATGACGGCCACAGCGGACATATGGCGGCAGACTATGCGGCCCAACACCTGCATCACCGTTTTTTGACCCATCTGGAGCAGGGGCATGAACCCGGGGGGGCGTTTAAAAGGGCATATGAGGCCATTTCGGGTGAGTTGAGCCATCAGGATTCAGGTACCACCGCGGTGACCTTTCTCCTGCGCGGCAGAGACCTGACCGTGGCCAATGTGGGCGATTCACGGGCCTTGATTATCTCCCGGAACCAGGTGGTTCAGCTGACCGAGGACCATCGGCTTAACAATCGGGACGAAAGAAGGCGGGTGGTCAAGGCAGGGGGAGAAATCCAGTATCCTTATGTGATGAAGGGTCTTTCGGGCCTGATGCCCACACGGAGTCTGGGAGATCCCTTCTTTGAAGGGGTGGGGATTGTCCCGGTACCGTTCATCAGGCAATACCATATGGGGATGGAGGACCTCTATCTGTTGGCAGCCTGTGACGGACTCTTTGATGTGATGAGTAACGAGGAAGTGGCGGATGCGGCCCGAGACCACCAGGACCCCGATGACCTGGTTCAGTTCCTGAAACACCAAGTTCTCAATGTCAAAGGAGGAACGGATAACCTGACTATCCTGGCCCTGTTGCTCCCGGAGATTGATCATGACGCCTACGCCGGATTACCAGAAAATCGCAACCCTGGATAATGAATTTGAGGCCCAACTCCTGGAATCGATCCTGAAGGAGCGAGAGATTCCCCATCGCCTTAGGTCCTACCACGATACCGCTTTTGACGGTCTGTTTCAGACCCAGAAAGGGTGGGGCGTGGTGCTGGCCCCCCAGGCATACACCGATGAAATTTTAGAAATCGTCTCTGATATTCGGAAGGGGTATG
>JAWLET010000293.1:0-3426 GCA_041685955.1 Desulfobacteraceae bacterium
AAATGATGGCGTCGGGCGGGGAGGGTGCCTCTCCCATGGCCTCTTTGGCCGCAATCAACGCCAGATGGTGCGTTCTCGGAACCTCCGCCCCCCCCACAGGGAGCCGAACTTCTCCCACCGGCAACGCACTATCCCGGGACACCGGAAACAGGGTCAAGGGACCGATCCCCTTTTTGCCCTGTTTCAAGGCCATCCGGGTTCCAGAAACCCCGCATGCCACCGGTGAAACCAAACCGATACCGGCGATACAGACCCGTACGCCTGTCAACTGCCCCCTCCGGCTGAATTCTCACTGATATAACCGGCCAGGGTTCCCAGACTGGCAAAGACCTTGGCGCCCAGCTCCTTATTGTCGATCTTGATTCCGTAATCCCTTTCAATCATCATCACCAGTTCCAATACATCTATGGAATCCAGTCCCAGTTCCCCGCCCACCAACTGATCTTTTTCCCCGATCTCCTCCGGTGTTATATCTTCGAGATTCAGTGTCTCGATGATCTTTATTCTCAACTCATCCATCATTTTTTTCATGCGGAGTCCCTTTACATCAATGTCAAAGTGTCGTACAAGGGTTTAAAAATTAATATGATACCATCATTAAGATATTCTGGTCAATTGCATTTCAGATGAACAGACGTCCCGGGAATTCCACCACACCCGGCAATCATAGATATTCCCACGCGGGTTTACTGTGCAAAGCACTGGGAGTTAGGGTCCTATAAGATCAATCGGTTAAGCATGCCCCATGGTAAGCATCAATATTGACGAATTGTTACCCCATCGCGACCGGATGCAGCTTGTGGATGAAATCCTTGAGATGGATGCCGATAGAGCCGTCACCCTGTCCACGGTAACGGAAACATGGCCGTTTTTTGAGAACAATACGGTAAACCCCTTGGTGTTGATCGAATTGGCCGCACAGACCGCCGGCATCTGCTTCGGATGGAAGGAACTCCAGAAGGGGGGAAAACCCGCGGAGGGAATGGGCTGGCTGGTGGGGATTAAACAGGCCAGTTTCTACCGGGAAACCCTCCCCATGGGCAGCCGAATCATCACCCGATTTGAGAAAAGCTTTGACTTTGAAAACTACCACGAGGTCATGGCCGAGGCCACAATAGAGGGGAGCCTCATCGGTGAAGTTCACCTCCAGATTATGCAATCTGATTCAGGATAGGTCATGGACAAACAGGATATGAACAAAACCAAAGATTCTGAGGTGGCCGTGGTCACCGGCGGAAGCAGGGGCATCGGCAGGGCCATCTGCAGGGAACTGGCTGAAATGGGCTATTATGTCATCGTCAATTACCGGTCCAATGAGGCTGCGGCCATCCAGACCCTTGACATGATAAAGGATGTGGGGGGCACAGGGGAAACAAAACCATTTGATGTGGCCGACGCCCAGGATACCAGAGAGGCGGTACAGGATATCTGCTCCCGTTTTGCACACATCCAGGTTCTAATCAATAATGCGGGAATTACCGCGGACGGACTCTTTGTGTTGATGACCGAAGCGGAATGGGATTCGGTCCTGGACACCAATCTGAAAGGCTTCTTTAATGTGACCCGGCCCATCATTGAAAAAATGGTGAATCAGAAATCCGGGAGCATCGTCACCATCTCCTCTCTGTCAGGCCTCATGGGCCACAGGGGGCAGGCCAATTACTCGGCGGCAAAGGCGGGTTTGATCGGTACAAGCCGGTCTATTGCGTCTGAGGTGGCCAGGCTGGGCGTCCGGGTCAATGTGGTGGCCCCCGGATTGATCCAAACCGAAATGACACAGGATATATCCAAAGATGTGGTCAAACAGATGATCCCCATGGCCAGGGTGGGCAGGCCTGAAGAGGTGGCTAAGGCCGTCCGTTTCTTATGTTCCCCGGATGCGTCTTACATCACCGGTCAAGTTATTTCAGTGAACGGCGGAATGTATTGAGATGAAATCAAAAAATCCCTGGAGGACCCATCAGAGAGTGGTGTTAAAAATGGGGATCATATTCATTATCGGTCTCCTATGCGCAGGCGCTAGCCCTATCCCGGAGGACTTCAAGACCGCAGCGGAGGAGATCCAGACCCTCAGCGCTGATTTTGTCCAGGAGAAACATCTAAAGATCCTCTCCACCCCACTCATATCCAAAGGGCTCTTCCGTTACCAGGCCCCTGATGCTTTCAGATGGGAATACCGGTCTCCCATTAAAAATCTGGTACTGATGCAAAACGGCGACCTGAGCCGTTATGTGTGGACCCAAAACGGCTTCAGAAAAACCACGGGTCAGGGATTCCAAGGAATGGAGAGGGTGTTTGACGAGATCACCCTGTGGCTGAAAGGGGACTTCGACCATGATCCCGCCTTCAGGGTCTCCTTCAAAAAGGAAGGGAAAATCGTCCTTGTCCCCAAGCAGAAGGCCTTTAGCCTGCTGATTCAGAAAATCGTGCTCGCCCTTTCAGACCGACCCGGGGTCATCAAGTCGGTGACCCTGTATGAGGGAGAGGATTCCTATACCCGTATTCTGTTCAAAAACATCCAGGTGAATGCCCGTCTCAAAGCGTCATGCTTTCAAGTCCCCTCCTTGAGCCAGGACCCTATGCCATCTGGAAAGAAAAACTCGAAGATCCCATGAAAAGACTCCTCCTGCTTATGTGCATCTCCCTGGTTGGGGGTTCCTGCAGTCCCAATGTCGGCCCCAAACCGCTGACGCCGTCCGCCCTTTCAGAGAACAGATATGACTGTC
This sequence comes from Desulfobacteraceae bacterium, assembly GCA_041685955.1. Lineage (GTDB taxonomy): Bacteria > Desulfobacterota > DSM-4660 > Desulfatiglandales > Desulfatiglandaceae > JAIPDZ01. The sequence continues at coordinate 2,727 of JAWLET010000293.1, forward strand.
ATTCCCCCTTTCCCCACGGTGAATGGCAGTTTGTCCACGCCATCGAGGGAACCCTGCCCCATGACATGAAAACCTCCGCTATGGGGATAACCGAGATATCCTCCCGGGAGAAAACCGTGCGGTGCGTCCTCATGACCGTGGAGGGATTCGTCCTGTTTGACGGGGTATGGGACCAAGAGATCAAGGTCAACCGGGCTGTCCAGCCCTTTGATTCCCCGGCGTTTGCTGCAGGGCTCATGAATGATATCAGGTCTATTTTTTTCCCCCCAAAAGGGAAATTGACTCAGACGGGCCGCCAGGAAAATGGCGCCCATGTATGCCGTTATCGCCAGGAAGACAAGACCGTGGTAGACGTTATCACGGGCCTGAATGGAGAGTGGATGATACACCATTATAAGGACAACCGTCTAATCCGCTCTGTTCACGCCTATCCCGGAGAAAAACCCGTCGAAGAGATAAAAGAGCGGATACCGCCACGAATAACGCTTTCCACAGACCGGCCCGTAGCCTATACCCTGAACTTCAGGCTCATTCAGGCCGAGCCGGTAAAGGATCGGGACTAAAGGGGCAATGGTCAGGTACAAAAAATAATTTTCAGGGCAAAATGAGTAAAAGGCAGAAATTAAGCAAAATATATTATTTTAAAGCAGTCGCGACCCTAACAGCCGGGTTTTGGACAAACGGCAATACCACAAGCGGT
>JAWLET010000294.1:0-3420 GCA_041685955.1 Desulfobacteraceae bacterium
TTAGGAATCAGCGGGCCAGGGCCTGTTCTCCTGTTTCCGGGGTACCGGACTCCATGAACGGCAGCATGGCGATATCCAGCCAGTATCTGGACAGGGTCCCCATGGTTTCCACCAGAGATTGAAAACTGGCCGGTTTGGGAATATAGGAGCTGGCCCCCAACTGATAGCTGGAGACGATATCCTCTTCCGCCGTGGAGTTGGTATATATGACTACCGGAATCTGCCTGAGGCCCGGATCCGCCTTAAGCGCGGTCAGAGCCTCTTTTCCGTTCTTTATGGGCATGTTCAAGTCCAGAAGAATAAGGCTGGGATGAGCGGCCCGTTCTGAATCCGCAAATTTTCCTTGGCAGAACAGGTAATCCAGAAGCTCTTGGCCGTCGGCAACCAGATACAGTTCAGTCTGAGCCCCGCTCTCCTCCAGGGCTGCTTTGGTCAGGTAGTAATCGTCCGGATCATCGTCCACCATCAGTATGACAGGGTAGGTTTTGTTGGTTTTCATTTGGGGTGCTCCTTTCTGTGGACAATTCCCCCTGCATCCCGTATTTTTTGTGGCCCGGGCCCAGGGTTGCCCTCTGGATGAAGGATGAATCCGGTTTACGATCCAAATATCTTTTTTAAGTCGGCCTGTCCCCTATAGTATATGAACTCCTGCCTGCAATAACAAGGGTCTTAAATTCCAGGAGGTTTTTGACGCTTTGCTTGAGTTCTGAAACGCTCATTCCCTTCAAAATTACATCATCGGCGGCGTGAGCCGTGGGCGCCATTTTGAAGGAGGGATCGGCCGTACACAGGATCACCGGCAATTCAGGATAGGTGTTTCGAATATCCTGAAGCAATCGCAGGCCGTTATGGCCGTACAGGCCGGCTTCCATGACCATCAGGCTGGGCTGGTGGATCTCAATGTACTGCATCACCTGTCCGGTTTCGGTAAGGGGAATCACTTCGTACCCTTCCTCTCCCAGCTCGTCCCGGTAAAGCATCTGAATGGCCTCGTCAGGGTCTAACAACAGGATCTTGTTGTTTTTCCAGGGTCCCGGATTCCGGGCATACGCAATGTCCATAAATTTTTCTGAACCCTCAGGTCCGGTGGTGGCTTTCCAGTCCTCCATTGTCCTTCTCCTTTATGGATGCTCCATATGCACACCGAGAATCGTGTTCATGGTGACCAGAAGATCCTTGCTGAATATGAATGTCACATTCCGGGAACAGGACGCACAACCAGCTGATCAGATTATCGGTATCGGATGAGTGGGCCGCTTGAATGACGATTTTTTTCATAAAAGTTCCTCATGTATAAATATATCAGCACGTTGTATGAAGCCTATAATCCCGTGGGCTGTAAGCTGATCTCATTGCCGCTGAAGATCAGTTGGGTGCTGCCGCTTCGAATTTCCTGAAGATCTGAGCAGGCATCTTCAAATACCGCCTTGCCAAACTCATAGATGTGCTGCAGCCCATCGGTGTCCACGAAGATTTTGTCCGAAAACTTGGCATAGGTCTCCAGGAGATGGACCACCTCAAGGGCCGAGTTCCCGTCAAAATCTCCAGTGAGCTTCAGGCGAGGCCCCTCGGTATGGGTGTCCGTATGAATTTTGAAATTTGCGGCCATAAGAAAAACCTCCTTGTACATTGGGTTTATCCTTTTGACGGGAGAAACCTTGTGTGTTTATGGGGCGGAATCTCCTGTCAGGGCTGCAGAAACGGCCATGCAGTCGGTCCTCCACAGACAACTGTCTTCCCGGCAGTCGGCCATCCGCTCGGTACCGAAACAGGGGATATTGTGTTCAGCATATTGAATGGAACGAATCATATCCGCTTTTTTCATTCGGTAGGTGTTGATATCCAGTCCTTTGGCCATCTTGCGAACATCATTCAACTTCATGGGGTCCTTCCTTTCATCTTATTCCGGCAGGAAAAGCGGTTGAACAATGACTGGTGTTGCTTACAACATAGATTCAAAAACGGGACCTGTCTATCCGGAGATCCTTGAATTTGCATAAGTTATATTCCAGAATTTGGTGGGAGATATCTCAGAGCAGTCCCATGGATGGGGCTCAATGGGCCATTTGGGCGGGGTCTACGGACAGATTTATCGAATTTTCAGGATTGGTTTATCCTGAGTGTTCCGGGTGAGAGATAGTGGGAAGCATGGTCTGACTGCTTAGGGCTCACTCAAAAATAAATTCACAGAATTGACGCTCAGATTTGGGTCGGATTTGGTCGTCGCGATTGAGTGAAGCCACAGGAATAGTGAACTATTTCGAGGACTTCACGATTGAGCGGCGGCCGAAGATGGCCCGAAGCTGAGATGGGAAAATGGGAAGTTATTTTTGAGTGAGCCCTTAGGTCAGGTATTCAAGGAGGTCGGGTGTCAGCAACCAGTGAAGTTCTCCCGAATGGGCAGACAGGTCGTCCACCTGTATACGGCAGCATACCCCCGGTTCAAAATGAATAAACGGGGAGACCTGCTCTGTGAGAAGATAGGCGGCCAGGTTCCCCACCGAAGGCAGGTGCCCGGCGATGAGGACCTGCTGTGCCCCGGACAGCTCCGCCAGGCCTCGAACCGTTTCTTCAGGGGGAGTCTTGGCCTTGACCCGCTCTGTCTCGATGATTTCCTTTATGGGAAATCCCGTTTCCTCGGCCACTATGGCAGCGGTTTGTCTGGAGCGCTTTTTGGGGCTGGACAAAATGGAATCAAAGACCATGCCCATCATCTTGAACAGCCGTCCGGTTAATCGGGCCTGAGCCTCCCCGTGCATACTCAACGCGCGCTCCGGATCTTCGTCTTTGGACAATGCATGCCCATGTTGCATGAGATAAAGTTCCATGGATAAGCCTCCTTTGATGCCGTTTGAAAATGCTCAGCGAGCGCATTTCCCGCTGCTTATTGATTTCTGAAAGTTATCCAGCATTCTCCCTGAGCGCGAAACAGTATACAATGGGGTCGATTCTGTATTTGGAGGGGAATTAGAGAGGATGCACTGGGTTTTCAGGATTTTTCAGGATGTTGAACCGCTAATTGCTAAAAGGGAGGGCATTACATCTCGATGAGATTTTTTTTAATGGCCAGTTTGGTCAGTTGAGCCACAGATTGGCATTTTAGTTTTTCCAAGATGTTATATTTATGGGTCTCCGCGGTCTTGGGGCTGATATAAAGCCGTTCCCCGATCTGTTTGGGGGTCAATCCGTCGGCCAGCAAGACGAAGACTTCCTTTTCCCGATTGCTCAGTTTGGAAATCCCGTTTTCTACCGCTTTTACCCCTTTGCCCTCCCCCAGTTCCAGTTCTTCCACATGTTCCTTGAGGATTCGGCGCACCTTTTCACTATAGTACGTACCCCCTTCCCGGATGGCCTTGAGCGCCAGGATGAGTTCGGAGACGGGCTCGTCTTTGAGCACGTAGCCGTGGATGCCCGTCTTGA
>JAWLET010000295.1:0-3413 GCA_041685955.1 Desulfobacteraceae bacterium
AGAAGAGATCGGATATGTGCTGGAGCCCAAATTCGACGGCTTCTCCGTGGAGGTGGTCTATGAAAAGGGCCTCTTTCAATACGGCGCCACCCGGGGGGACGGGCGTATGGGGGAGGACATCTCCCGGAATCTGCTCACCATCAATGCAGTGCCCCTTCGCCTTCAAAACGGGGGACACATCCCGCCCTTTCTCTCGGTCCGGGGGGAGGTGATTATGCCCAAGGCCGGGTTCCAACGCCTCAACAAAGAGCGTGTTCAGAACGGAGAGCCCCCTTTTGCCAACCCCCGCAATGCGGCTGCCGGGACCATGCGGCGTCTGGATCCCAGGGAGGTGGCAAAAAGGGATCTGGATATTCTGTTCTATGAGATCATCTCTGTGAAAGGAATCCGGTTTTCCTCTCATTGGGAGATGCTGCACCAGCTCCCCCGATGGGGGTTCAGGACGGATTCGCGCAACCGGTTTTGCGCTTCCTTTGATGAGATCCGTTCCTATTATCAGGACCTGACGGCCCAACGGGAACAGGTGGAATACGAGATCGACGGCGTGGTGATCAAGGTGGACAGTTACGCCCAAAGAGAGGCCCTGGGGACCCGGCACCGGAGCCCCCGCTGGGCCTTTGCCTGGAAGTTCCCCCCCAAGGAGGAGATCACCCGCCTGGAGGATATCGTGGTCCAGGTGGGGCGGACCGGCATGTTGACCCCGGTGGCCCTGTTACAGCCCGTGGACGTGGGCGGGGTCACGGTCAGCCGGGCCACCCTCCACAATGCGGAGGACGTTCGAAAAAAGGACGTACGGGTGGGGGACCAGGTGCGTATCGCCCGGGCTGGGGATGTGATCCCCGAGGTCATGGAGCGGATACCCGAACCGGACCGGCCCAGGAAGGATCCCTTTGTCATGCCCTCCCACTGCCCGGCCTGTGGCGCCGCGGTCCTCAAAGAGGGGGCGTACTCCTTTTGCTCCGGAAAGTTGAACTGTCCGCCCCAGATCCACGGGGGGATCATTCACTATGCGTCCCGGGATGCCATGGATATCGAGGGACTGGGCAAAAAGACGGCCCAGGATATGGTCCGAAAAGGGCTGGTTCGCAACATCTCGGATCTCTACCGCTTGACCCTGGATCAATTGCTCCAGCTGAACGGCTTTGCCCGCAAATCGGCCACCCAGCTCTTTGAGGCCATCCAGGCCACCAAAACCCCTCCCCTGGATCGATTCCTCTATGCCCTGGGGATCCGCCATGTGGGCCAGCGGGTGGCCCGCATCCTGGCCCAGGAATTTAAGAGCCTGGAGGCCCTGGAAGAGGCCGGCGAAGAAGACCTGAAGGGTGTTCCCGAGATCGGCCCGGAGATCGCCAAAAGCGTGGTGCAGTTCTTCAGGGAAAGGGAAAACCAGAAGGTGCTGGAGGACCTGTTCGGGTCCGGGGTCCGGATCCAGGATATGACCGGGGAAACCAGGACCCGTCCCCTGGAGGGAAAACGCTTTGTGTTCACCGGCAGGCTTGCGCATTACAGCCGCAAGCAGGCTGCGGATCGGGTGGAACGGCTGGGCGGAAGGGTGGTCTCCAGTGTCAGCGGCGGAACCGACTATGTGGTGGCAGGGGAGGATCCGGGAAGCAAATATGCGCGCGCCCTGGACCTCGACGTCCCCACGCTGAGTGAAGGGGAATTCGAGGCCTTGCTGTCCCGCAGCCAGGGATAGGCGGAAAGGATTTCAACCCATGACGGTGACCCCACAGGATATCCGGGATGCGGCAGAGGCCATTCAAGGGAAGGTCAAAAACACCCTGTGTGTGCCGTCTGTCACCCTCTCGGAGATCACCGGGACCAACCTGGTTTTAAAGTTCGAAAACCTGCAGTTCACGGCCTCCTTCAAGGAGCGGGGGGCCTTGAACAAGCTCCTGACCCTGTCGCCCCAAAGCCGGAAGGCCGGCGTGATCGCCATGTCCGCGGGAAACCATGCTCAGGCCGTGGCCTACCATGCCCGAAACCTCGGCATCCGTGCGGTCATTGTCATGCCCCGTTACACCCCCAACCTGAAGGTGGAACATACCCGGGCCTTTGGCGCAGAGGTCATCCTCAAGGGGGAGGACTTTGACGAGGCCGTGGCCTTCACCCGGCAGATCGCCTCTCAACGGGGGCTGGAGCTGATCCATCCCTATGACGATGAGAAGATCATCGCCGGCCAGGGGACCGTGGCCCTGGAAATGCTGGAGGCCTTTCCGGATCTGGAATGCATGGTGGTCCCGGTGGGGGGCGGCGGCTTCATCGCCGGGTGCGCAGTGGCGGCCAAGTCCGTGAACCCGGACATCGCCATTATCGGGGTGGAGGCCGAACGGTATGCGTCGGTGTGCCGGGCCCTCAACATCGCCGTCCCGGAGTGGGGCCAGTCTACCATCGCTGAAGGGATTGCGGTCAAGGCGCCGGGGGCCATCCCCTTGAACATTATCAAAACGGATGTGGACACCGTTCTCCTGGTGGATGAGGGCGATATGGAGGAGGCCGTGCTCCTGCTTCTGGAAGTGGAAAAGACCGTGGTGGAAGGCGCAGGCGCGGCCGGACTGGCTGCGCTCATGAAACACCCGGGCGTATTTTCAGGAAAAAAGGTGGGCCTGATCCTGTCCGGGGGCAATATTGATCTCTTATCCCTGTCTTCCATTATTCAGCGGGGCCTGGTCAGGACCGGCCGCCTGGTCCGGTTGAAGGTGGAATTGCGGGATTGTCCCGGGTCATTATCGGAAGTCACCCGCAGGATCGCCGATGCCGAGGCCAATATCATGGAAGTCCACCACCAGCGGGCCTTCACCGAGCTCCCCCTTCAGTCCGCTGAGGTGGAATTCGTGCTCCAGACCCGGGGCCTCTCCCATGTCCGGGCCCTGATAAAGGAGCTCAAATCCGCCGGATACGATGTCCACCGCACGGCCGGAGGAGGGAAGATACTCGCCCGATGATGAACTCTTTTTCTACGCCAAATAAGGCCTTTTGCTCCTGGAGCGGCGGAAAGGACTCCTGCCTGGCCCTGGATTATGCCCAGCGTATGGGATACGAGGTCGCGGGGTTGTTCAATATGCTGACCCGGGACGGGGCTTATTCCCGTTCCCACGGGCTCAGTCGCCCCATGCTGGAGGCCCAGGCCCAAAGCATGGGCAAGGCCATTTTATTCGGCAGGGCCGACTGGGACCATTATGAGACCGTCTTTTTACATCATCTCACCCGATTGAAGGCCCAAGGCATCGCCGTGGGCGTATTCGGAGATATGGATCTAATGGCCCACCGGGAGTGGGTGGAGCGGGTGTGCAAACAGGCGGGGCTCCAGGCGGTTCTGCCCTTATGGGGGATGGATCGGGAAGTGCTCTTGGATGCATTTTTGGGCTCAGGGTACCGGGCCATGATCGTTTCCGTGCGCGAATCGGCCCTGA
>JAWLET010000296.1:0-3406 GCA_041685955.1 Desulfobacteraceae bacterium
GGGGAGAAAACCACCCCGGATCTTCTCAGCGCCTGTAAGGCGGCCGGGTTTTCGCTACGACAGATTATGGGCCAGACCGAGACCTCGATTCTCCTGTGGGCCTCTGAGGAGGCATCGCTCCGAAAACCCGGGACAGTGGGGCGACCCGTGTTTCACGGAGAGGTGGCCATCATGGACCCACAAGGAACCCTTTTGCCCCCCGGAGAAGTGGGGGAGATCGTGATCCGCGGGTCCATCATGATGACGGAATACTGGCAGGATCCTGAGAAGACCGCAGAAACCATACGAAACGGGTGGCTTCATACCGGGGATCTGGCGCATCTGGACCATGAAGGGTATTTTTACTTAAAGGACCGGGTGAAAGACATGTATATCTCCGGAGGTGAGAATGTGTATCCGGCGGAAGTGGAGCGGGTTTTAAGAGGACATCCCCGTGTGGTGGATGTGGCCGTGGTCGGCGTGCCGGATGAAACCTGGGGCCAGGTAGGGCATGCCTTTTTGATCACCAGGAACGGACTTTCGGTTTCAACGGGAGGATTAACTGCGCATTGTGAGGGGAAGCTGGCCCGATATAAATGGCCCAGGCGGTTTTCCTTTTGCCGCGAATTTCCCCGCACCTCCCTGGGAAAGGTCCGAAAGAATCTCCTGATAGAGATGATGGGGGACCAAAGGGCGTAGCGTGTGACGCTGGCAATGGTGTGAGGTGTGGGAACGGCTTCAACAGGTGGATAGGGATGAAAGAGAGTACAGGAGAATCAGAAGGCAAGGTGGTGTTTTTCGGGTGTCCCCTCGATGTGGATGAAAGAGATGAATCCATCCAGGAGAAGATGGAATGCACAGGGAGGGGATTCCAGGAGGATGATCCCTACACACAAGTCATGCGGTTGATCGAGCGTGAAGTGGAGCCCGAGCGCTTTGAAACGATCGGTTCCCTGGAAATCCCTTCCTGGCTGTATCCTGTTCCAGGCCCTGATGAACGAGACTATATTAATGTGGACAATTTTGTGGCCTTTATGGATCAGAATAAATGCCGTACCTTTGCCCGGATGATCGGGGAGCATGTGGTGGATGGCATTCTCCCCCAGATCCCCTGCATGATCGCCGTGGATCATTCCCTGACCGGCGGGGTCTTTGAAAGGATGGCCTCCCTTTACGGGTCCCAAGAGGTGAGCCTGATTGTCCTGGACAGTCATACGGATGCCCTGCCCATGTCCGTGTTGTCAGGGGCCATCGGGTATGATATGGACACCAATCCCGAGTCTGTTCATGACCCCGATGATCCCTTTCTAAAAGACCGTGTAGACTCCTTTAACGCCTCCTCTTTTCTGTATTACCTCCTGGAAGAAGGGCTGGTGACACCCCGGAATCTCTATCTCATCGGAGTCAGCGATTACCCGTCCAAACGATCGTTTCGGATCAAGGACCCCCGCATCCAGCGTTATGTGGGACTTTATTCGGGCCTGAAAAAAAAGGGGGTGAACATCCTCACCAAGAAAGACCTGCAAAGCGGACCCTCCAAGGTGCGGGCCGTGCTGGGCGGGATCAAGACATCCTATATCTACGTCTCTGTGGACATGGATATCGGCGCCGGAAACGCCCTTGAGGGGGTGCGCTTTCGAAACTGGAAGGGGATCAATGAAAAACAATTCTATGCCGTCTCCGGTTACTTGAAAGAGGTCCTGAGAGGTGGAGTCCGATTGGCGGGATTGGACCTGACGGAATTCAATCCCAGAAGGACAGGCGGCCCTGATCGTACCTACCGAATAGGGGCCAATTTGATCAGGAGGCTGTGTTTTGACCTGGAAGAGGTCCCCTGAATCAGGTGTCAGGTCGGTCCATATGCTTTGACGCCCTATTGCAAATCTGATATCACTTTTTTTAGACGTGAATAAACGGAAGGAGAAGCCAAACACAATGAGTTCAGAGAGCCCATTAAAAGATAAAGTGGTTTTGATTGTGGATGATGAGCCCGATGTCCTGGAAACCATTGCCGGAGAATTGGATATGTGTCTGATTCATAAGGCAACCGATTATGAACGGGCCCGCCAGTACCTTCTCAGTTATACCTATGATATCGTGATTCTTGATATCATGGGAGTGAACGGTTTTGAACTGCTCAAGGTGGCTGTGGCCAAAAACTTCCCTGCGGTTATGCTCACCGCGCATGCCCTGACACCGCAGGCCCTGGAAAAATCGATCAAGTTGGGGGCGGTCTCTTTTCTGCCCAAGGAAAAAATCTCCCAGCTGAAAGAGTTCCTGGAAGATGTGGTGGTGACAGGTGGAAAGCCGGGCTGGAAAGGATTTTTTTATAAATTGGGCAATTATTTCAATGAACGATTCGGCGATGACTGGAAAGAAAAAAATCAGTTTTTCAAGGAGTTCGTGGAAGAGTTAAAGAAGGAGGGTGAATACGGAAACCAAAACCGATGAGCGTATCATCAATATTCGATTCCCCTTCGGGCCTTGGCGCCGCCATAGTAGGGATGTTTGATCTGCCTGAGTTCCGTGACATAATCGGCCAGCTGAATGAAATCGGCGGGCGCATTTCGACCGGTCATGACCAGTTCGGTTTTGCCTCTGCACCTTTCGGCAAGATCCTTGACCTCATCCGGTTGGAGCAGGCCGAAAATCAGGGTATTTAAGATCTCATCACATATCAGGACCTGAGATCCCGCCGCCACTGCCTCCAGGGCATAGTCCAGCGATTGAAGGGCATGATCATAATGGACCGGTTCGGGCCCCCGGGAGAGAATAAACGGGTGCCTGCCGGGGCACTGGTAGCGTATATTGGGAATTTGGGCAAATATTAATATTTCCCCGGAAGTGCCGGATTTCATGAATTGAATGAAATCCACTTTCAGCCCCACCCCGGCCGCCCTGACAGCGAGACCAACGGCCCGAGTGGTTTTGCCAACCCCCTGTCCGAAATAAATATGGCATAATCCAAGGCCGCTGCTTTTGATGAGGCCCGATCTTTGCTTGGTGTAGTAAATGGTAATGACCTCGGAGGTGATGGATTTTGTCCCAACGACCCTTTAACCCTGTCCCTCTTTTGAGTTCTGTTTTGTCAAAGGGATTAATCGTGTGGCAGAGGTTTTATATAATTAGGGGTTTTTGTGTCAACACTTTTCGCGTCCACGGTTGGCTTTACAGTCGCACCTTTGGTCCGTTACGCCTTGCCATTAATGCGGTGATTGAACCTGGGGAAACAGGCGGATCATGTTGAATACAGGACTGGTGCAAATCTATTACGGGGTCTGTGCCGGGGCATCGGATTCTACCAATTATGCCCCGTTTGGGCTGGCCATGAGGGCGTGTGGTCGCAATCTCAGGACCCTGATCATCGGGTTTTCGCCCGCGGATTATTGGATACCGCTCAAAAGGGCAGCTTCATTTTTGGCCCCCT
>JAWLET010000297.1:0-3402 GCA_041685955.1 Desulfobacteraceae bacterium
CGCCAGGACGTCGGCCGATTCCCTAAAAGGTTTTTGTTTTCAGATTGCTGAGCACAGGCGGCTGGAACGGTAACGGACAAGACGACGCCAGCGTATTTATCCTTCCCTGAACTTTCTTTGGCGCTCCAGCCACACGAACAGACACGAAAGCGAAAGACTCCCCAAAACGATTCAATGAGAAAGAATACCTTCCCGTAAGATCTTTCCACCATCCCAAGATAAGGAGTCCCGGGGAGCCGCCGGGGAAAACTTTCTTGAGTCACCACGGATATCTTTGATAGGATAACCGCAATCAAAGACCCATGCGGTCAATTAGGACCGGAGCAAGGACGTTAAGGAAGGGGAAATCCAATCATGAGTAGCGTATTTCAATTTTCATCCAGTGCCTCGCTGGAAATGCTGACCGGAAAGAAGGCGGTTGATATTGAAGGTCTGCTTCATCTGATCAAGACCTGTTCCGAGTCCTCCATCTTCTACCACACCTTCTCCGCCTTTATGAAGATGCGCGAGGTTCAACTCCCCTACAACAGTGATTTTGCCTTCTGGGCTTACCGGAGCTTCCATGAAACGGCCCTGGCGGAAAAATTGATGGCTATTGATTTTTCCGATCACAATAGTGTGAAAAGACTGCGAAACCGCCTGATTGCCATCATTGAGGATTATGTCCGGCAAGATCCGCTCTGCCGCCAAAAGACCGGCGATGATCCCTTTTACCTTTATGATGTCATGCGGGTTGTCTACCTTACTGATAAATTCGCCTATGATCTGCCCTCTTTCCGCGACGTCCTCACAAGCATCAGCATCTATTCCCTGTATTACCATTATATTGAATCGCGGCTGCATACGAAGCTGGAAAGGGATGATTTCTCATGGTGGATCGAAGAGAGCCTTGGACTGTCGGACCTGGCACAAAAAATCAGAAAAATCGATATCAATGTCTTCACCCTGGAAGGACTCAGATCCCGGATCATACAACTGATCGACGACTATCTCCAAGGATGAACCACAGGTTGATCTTAACGCCAGAAATGGCTCGGCACAGGAAATTCTTTCAGGAGGCTGCCAATGACTCCACCCACCCTTTTTGATTATCGGGAGGTGGTTGGCCCGGACATTATCGAGGAACTCACCATCATGGCCTCCCATGTAGGCCACCGCTCCATCAAGATGGTGAATTCCACTGCAGTGGGCGGGGGAGTGGCTGAAATGCTTCACCGGATTGTGCCCCTCCTGAACGAGATAGGCCTTCAGGTGACCTGGGACGTCATCGAAGGAGACGCTGAATTTTTCGAGATCACCAAGCGATTCCACAATGCCTTGCAGGGCCAGGAGGATCATTTTACAAAAGACGTGTTTGAGGCCTATCTGGCCTATAATGAGAAGAATGCCCAAAAGATGAATTTTGATGAAGATCTCATCGTCATCCATGACCCGCAACCGGCCGCCATGATAGACTTCAACCAGAAGCGCCAAAACAAGTGGGTGTGGAGATGTCATATTGATCTTTCCCATCCGAACCCTCAACTCTGGCAGTTCCTTAAACCCTACATAGAACAGTATGACGCGGCCATCTTTTCCTCAGCCCTGTTTTCCCCGGAACTTACCATCCCCCAGTATCGATTTTATCCCTCCATTGATCCTCTGGATGACAAAAACAGGGACCTGGAGACATCTTATGTGGAAAGCGTGTTTGAGAAATATGATATTCCGAGAGATAAACCGATCATCTCCCAGATCTCGAGGTATGACCCGTGGAAGGACCCATTGGGAGTGGTGAGGGCCTTTAAAATGGCCAGGAAGTACGTTGATTGTCGCTTGCTCCTGGTGGGGGACAAGGCAGCGGATGACCCGGAGTCGGGCAAAATTCTGGAGGGAGTGCGGGCAGAGGCGGGCGACGATCCCGATATTCATATCCTTCTCTTCAGCCCGTCCGTAGCTACCGAGATCAATGCCTTTCAGCGGGGATCAGACATTGTCCTTCAAAAGTCCATCAGGGAAGGCTTTGCTTTGACTGTTTCCGAGGCCCTGTGGAAAGGGAGGGCGGTGATCGGCGGGGCTGCGGGCGGCATTCCCGCCCAGATCATCGATGGGTATACAGGTTTGCTGGTCCACTCCGTTGAAGGGGCCAGCCTTGCCATCCGCTCCCTTCTCCATCGGTCTGATTTTGCTGAAGAATTAGGAGGGAATGGGCGGCAGCGGGTCAGGGATGAATTTTTGATCACCAAGAACCTGAAGCGGTATCTGCTGCTCCTCCTTGGTCTGGACCGCCCCGTAGGACAGACCATTTTTTTGACATGAGAAATCCAAACCCGCATAAAAAGTTTGGAAATATTCCCCAACACCTCCAGATTAACCAAATATAATTTTTCTGTATGCCGGGCGTCGAAAAAAACCGCCTCCAGGCCAAAAAAATGGTTGACACGGATGTCCTTTTTCTGTATTTTTCAACAAACGTTTGTTGAAAATGCTCAGCGAGCGCATTCCCCGCTGCTTGTTGGAGCGAAGCGTAGATCCCGACCTGTCGGGGCTACAGGGTTCTTCAATTATTTTTTTCGGATGTTGTTATGGCTCGTAGAAAGTACGGAGACAAGCTCCAGGAGATTGAAAAGACGGCGGCATACCTTTTCGCCCAAAAGGGATACCCTTCGACCACCATGCGGGAGATCGCCCGGGACCTGGGGATGAACCAGGCTTCCCTGTACTACTACTTCAAAAGCAAGGAAGACATACTGTTCAAACTGGTCAACGATGCCATGGACAATGCCCTCGAGCGGTTGGAAGCCATCTGCGCATCCCTCACCCCCCCGGAAGAAAAACTGGATGAGGCCTTTCACTATTATACCCGGTACTATGCAGGCGATCAGGTCCGGGAGGTCCTGCTCTTAAATGAGATGAAACACCTGGGAGCAGACTATCGACAGGGACTCATAGAAAAGGAAAGACGCTATGTGCACCTGATGCGATCCATTCTCATGGAGTTGGACGCAGAGGGCCGGATGAAGGATATTCATCCCACTGTGGCCATCTTCGCATTCTTCGGCATGGTCCATTTTACGGTGCGATGGTACCACAAAGACGGCCCGGTCGGCCTGGAGGACCTGGCTGCAACCTTTGTGGAAATTTTTACCAGGGGAGTACTCAGATGACAATACCGACCCTGGACCCGGCGACCCATACCTATTTGGGCATACCCGGTGTGGTCTTGGGTTGGCTGATATTCCTGGTCGGCCTGGGTCTCTTCGGATGGATCATCTACAGGCGATGGCGCCTGCTTCGGGCAGCCGCCCCGGACCCTCGGTTTTTCCATATCCTCAAACGGATAGGTCAACTCATCACCTACGGCATATTGCAGAGACGCCAGCCCCGCTACCTGACGGCCGGTATCATCCACATCATGATTTT
>JAWLET010000036.1:0-14783 GCA_041685955.1 Desulfobacteraceae bacterium
GAGATCACGGCCCTGGGTGACCGGCGGCAAACCGCCTCCGGCGACACCTACATCCCCATGGACTACTACAGCGGGGCATTCACCTTTCAGGTGGGGGCCTTTTCCAGGCGGGACAATGCAGAGCGCCTGCAGACCCGGCTCGAACGCACCTTCTCCAATGTGCAGGTGGTCTCGTATGATCGTGGTGATGCGGTTTTCTACCGGGTTCGCGTAGGTCGCTGCAACGACCTGGAAAGCGCTGAGAAGTATGAGCGTTACCTGGTCGACCACGGATTCCCCGATGCCTTTATGGTAGCGGATTAAAGGACCCGGCCTTCCCCCTTCCACCAGGGGAAGACCCCCTTCTGTTGAGAATAAATATGCTCCTGACCCCCGCGTTCAACAACTACATTCGCGAGGACCTCGAATTTGAAACCGATGTTCGCTACGAGATTTTGAATAAGAAACAGGCCCGTCACAGCACACCTGCGGGGGTCAGGGCCGATCACCCTGTCCTGACCCGGCAGGCCTTGGGACATGGGATGCCGCATTATTGCCGCCGGGCCGCAGGGTGGCCCACAGGCCGCCTCCCAGGATGAGACCGCCGAAAACTACGTGGACCAGGCCGAAGGATTCCTGCAAAAACAGCGCCCCCATGACCACCCCATAGAGCGGAAGGGTGTTGTAAAAGACCATGGCCCCCCCTGCCCCCAAGGTCTGAACCGCCCGGTTCCAGCACCAGAAACCGACGATGGTCGGGACCACGCAGATGTGGAGAATGGCGGCCATGGTCTCGGGCCGAAGGTTCAAGGGAATGTGCTGGTGTTCGAAAAAAGCGGCCGAGATCAGAAGGGGGAGCCCCAGAAAACTGGACAGGGCGGTAGCCGAGACCGGTGTACGGTGCCGCATGACGCGCCGGCCGAACACCGAATAAAAGGCCCACACAACCGCGGCCGTTAACAGGATCAGGTCGCCCACATTAAACCGGAGATGGATCAGAAACCGAAGCGACCCGCCCGAGATCAATCCCACCACCCCGAGAAGGCCCAGGATCGCGCCTGCCATCTGCCTTCGGGTCACCGGCTCCTGAATAATGAACCCGGCGATGAGTGCGGTGATCAGAGGGGAAAAGCCCTGGATCAGCGAGCAGTTGACCGCTGTGGAGTACCGAAGCCCCAGATACAAAAGCGGACTGAAACAGACCACCCCGGCCAGGCCCATGGCCAGGATCCACCATTTGTCGCGCCCGTAGCGCCACTCCTCGGGAGTGCGTCCCCGGAGCAGAAAACCGAAAAAGGCCGTGGCCACCGTAAACCGCAGTGCAGTCAGGGTTAACGGTCCCACATCGTCCCGCAGCCACCGGCCCAGCACCACATTGCTCGCCCAGGACAAGGTGGCCAGATTGACCAGGCATACACCCCAGAATTTTTCCCGCCAGGATCCAGAAATGCGCGTCATGTGGCCTCATGGGGGTGGGTATTGATGAGGGTGGCAATCTTGTATCGACAATCCAACAATACCTATCCCCCTGTAGAATCTTAAGGAATGTCCCGCATTCACACGTCAAGCCCTGGCGGCGTGAGCCAAAATGAAATACCTGAAAACGGGACCATTCCGGCAAATCGTCCGCGGATCGAGTTGACAAAGGGGGACTGAAGAGGATAGCATACCGGCTTTCGGTTCGCATCTGACCCCGAAATATCCAATAATGAGGGGAGGCAATACGAATTCCATGGTACGCTCGCTTTTGACCACCGACGATCTGACCCTGAAAGATCTTTTGGCCATCTTTGACCGGGCCCAGGTCCTGAAAAAGGCCACTAAGGCCCGAAAGGTCCCGGATGTTCTTAAACACCGGATTATCGGCATCCTTTTTGAGAAGCCCTCCACCCGGACCCGAACCAGTTTTGAATCCGCCATCCTCCGCCTGGACGGAAAGGCCATCTATCTGGCCCCCGGAAATCTTCAGATAGAGCGGGGGGAGCCTATAAAGGACACGGCCCGAATGCTGGGGGCCTATCTGGACGCGCTGGTGGCCAGGGTGTACAGCCATGACACGGTGGAGGCTCTCGCGCAACATGCGGGGATCCCTGTGATCAACGGGCTCAGCGACTTTGAACACCCTACCCAGGCCGTATGCGACCTGTTTACCATTTTGGAGGTGAAAGGTAAATTGGAGGGGGTGACCCTGGCCTATATCGGGGACGGGAACAATGTGTGCCACTCCCTGCTGCTGGCCTGTGCCCTGGCCGGTATGCACATGAAGGCGGCCTGCCCCCCGGGATACTGCCCGGATCCGGACCTGCTCGGTAAGGCCCGGGATATGGCCCAACAGACCGGGGCCTCACTCCAGGTAATGGAAGACCCCAAGGAAGCGGCTGCCAATGCTGAAGTGCTTTATACGGATGTCTGGGTCAGCATGGGGGAGGAAAAGGACAAAACGGTCAAGCTGGAGGCCTTTGAGGGGTACCAGATCAATGAGGATTTGTTGAGGGCGGCGGCGGATGATGCATCGGTGATGCACTGTCTTCCTGCCTACCGGGGTTTGGAGATCACCGATGAGGTGATCGAGGGTCCCCGGTCCATTGTCTGGCAGCAGGCGGAAAACAAGATGTACGGGGCAGCCGGTATACTGGCCTACCTTCTCTCCTAATGCAAGCCTTTGGCTGCGACCAGGTTTTGGTATTGAGGTTCTGGGGGTTAGCAACACCTGAACCTGTCGAAAATCCCGTCCAAAGCGGGAACACCTTATCATTACCGGGTCCTTTTCACCCAAGCAACGTCGTTTTTTGTCCCGCAAATTGTGCGGGATCACAAACAAAGGCGCTAAAAGTCTTCCACGGGGCTACCCAAAAGCGGATCCTCTCATGATAAAGGTTCCATCATCCAACCCAATGCGGATCTTTACCGGCAACCGGCTGGAGCACCTCGGTCATCTCCTGTCCGAGATGCTCGCCTTTCCCCTGTCTTCACCTCTGGCGCCGGAAATCGTCATTGTTCAGAGTCAAGGCATGGCACGCTGGATCTCCATGACCCTGGCCCGGGACCACGGCATCTGCGCCAATTACTGGTTCCCGTTTCCCAATGCCTTTTTTAACTGGCTTTTCAAAAGCCTGGATCCCGGGCTCCCTGACATATCCCCCTTTGATCCCGAGAAGATGACATGGCGCATCCTCAAGCACCTCAAGACATGTGTGGCCATGAAGGAATTTGAGTCTCTGAAATCGTATCTCGGTAACGAGGCCACACAGCCTGCATGGGGGCTTAAAGGCTTCCAGTTGTCCAGGCGGATCGCGGACATCTTTGACCAGTACCTCCTGTTCCGTCCGGAAATGATGCTCAAATGGGAACAGGGAGAGGCCGCGCACTGGCAGGCCATACTGTGGCGAAAACTGATGGAAGGGCAACCATCTCAGCACCGGGCCTCACTGGCCCGGGCGTTTCTGGATGCGGTCAGTGATGGTGCCATCCCATTGGAAAATCTTCCCCAAAGGGTCTCGGTCTTCGGTATATCTGCACTTCCTCCGTATCATATGACGCTTCTAAGCGGGCTGGCTCAATTGATCCCGGTCCAGCTCTTTGTCATGAACCCCTGCCAGGAATTCTGGGGCGATATCGTGTCCGGCCGGGAACGCTTCCGAAAGTCGCTGGACCCCACAACACCCCGGGTCAGGGTGGAGGATCTTCATCTGGAAAAGGGGAACAGCCTGCTGGCCTCCATGGGCACCCTGGGCAGGGATTTCTTCGACCTGGTGGAGACACTGGATGCGGAAACCCATGAGGACTATCACCAACCGGGCCGGGAAAACCTCCTGTGTACGATTCAGTCCCACATCCTGAATCTCAAAGACGGGGAAACCGTTGATCCCAAACCGGTCATAGACTCAAACGACACCTCCATCCAGATCCATTCCTGCCACAGTCCCATGCGGGAAGTGGAAGTCCTGTACGACCGCCTGCTGGATATGTTTGAATCCGAGCCTGACCTCCAGCCCAAGGATATTCTGGTCATGACCCCGGATATCGACACCTATGCACCGTTGATCGAGGCGGTGTTTGACACCCCCGGAGATCAGGCGGGCAGAATTCCCTTTTCCATTGCAGACCGAAGCATCAAAAAGCAATGTGAAATCATCGACACCTTTCTTGAGATACTGGAGCTGCCGGGCAGCCGGTTTTCCGCCCCCCGGATTCTCAATGTTCTGGAATCAGAGGCGGTCAGGCGCAGGTTTGGACTGGCGGACAGGGATGTGGATCTGGTTCGCAGGTGGGTGGAGGAAACCGCCATACGGTGGGGTATCGATGAAAAAGATCGAGAAAACCTGGGATTTTCAGGCCTTCAGGAAAACAGCTGGGCCGCCGGGATCAAGAGGCTCCTTCTCGGGTATGCCATGCCGGGTCAAAGGGAAGCCCTGTTCGGCGGAATCCTCCCCTATGACCCGGTGGAGGGGGGGGAGACCCTGGTGCTGGGGGCCTTTGTGCAATTCATCGATCGGCTTTTTGCCCACGTCACCGGTCTAAGTATGCCCGTGCCCCCTGGGAAATGGTCGCGCATACTGAACACCCTTCTCGACGATATGTTCCTGCCGGATGAAACAGTGCAGACAGAGGTCCAGTCCCTTAGAGAGACTTTTTATGATCTGCAGGAAATGTCCGTGGTTGACGGGGGCCCTTTTGAGGCGGGGATCACATTGGATGTGGTAAAGGAATATCTGCAGCAGCATCTGCAAGAAGGGAGAATCGGCCACGGATTTATGACCTCCGGGATTACCTTCTGCGCCCTTCTGCCCATGCGAAGCATCCCGTTTAAGATTATCTGTCTTCTGGGCATGAACGGCAGGGATTATCCACGGGAAACCATCCGGGTGGGGTTTGACATGCTGGCGGAAAGGCCCAGGCCCGGGGACCGCTCCCGCCGGAATGATGACAGGTACCTTTTCCTGGAGACCCTGCTCTCGGTCCGAAGCACCCTTTACATCAGCTATGTGGGTCAGAGCATTCAGGACAACAGCCTGTCCCCGCCCTCGGTCCTGGTCAGTGAGCTTCTGGACTATACGGAGGCGGGATTTGAGTTCCCCCAGGGGAAGATCAGGGACCCCCTGGTGACCCGGCACCGGCTTCAGCCCTCTCACCCGGATTACTTCCAGAAAAACGAACAACTCTTCAGCTATTCCGGGGACCTGTGCGAGGCGGCCCGCGGTCTGCTGGCGCCTGCGCACCCGGGCGCTCCGTTTATCACCACGGGATTG
Organism: Desulfobacteraceae bacterium; assembly: GCA_041685955.1. Classification (GTDB taxonomy): domain Bacteria; phylum Desulfobacterota; class DSM-4660; order Desulfatiglandales; family Desulfatiglandaceae; genus JAIPDZ01. The sequence continues at coordinate 5,229 of JAWLET010000036.1, forward strand.
TCTTCCCCTGAAGCGGATTTCCAGCGGATTTCGGTAAACGACCTGGATGCATTTTTCGCCAACCCCGCCAAATATTTGCTCCGAAAGCGCCTGGACATCCAGCTGGAGGAGGAAAACGCCCCCCTGGAGGCCAGCGAGCCCTTTGAACTCACCGGCCTGGAACACTACCATATGGCCCAGGACCTGCTTTCAAAACGGTTGGAAGGCCATGACCTCAATGCCCTTTTTGAGTGCAGGAAGGCCTGTGGACAGCTTCCCCATGGTGAGGTGGGAAAGCATACCTTTGACACCCTGTGCCAAAAGCTGGAGCGGTTTGCCCAAGAAACCCAACCCTACCTGGCCGAGCCCCTGGATACTTTAGACATAGACCTGGAGATCCAGGGGGTCAGGTTGACCGGCCGGCTCCACGACCTCTACCCGGACCACCAGTTTGCGTACCGCTATGCCCTGATCAAGGCCATGGACCGACTGCGCATATGGATTCATCACCTGATCCTCAACGCCCTGGCCCACAGATCCTATCCCCGGACCAGCATCCTGGCCGGTCTGGCCCCAAAAAAGGGGGACCGAGTATGGGCGGCCTGGAAATATGGGCCCCTGGAAAAAGAAGAGAGCGTGGCACACTTGAAAACCCTCTTGGACCTTTACCAGGAGGGGCTCATCCGGCCACTTCTTTTTTTTCCGGAATCCGCATACGCTCTTGTGTGGGCCCTTAAGGAAAAAAACAAATCGCGCCACCAGGCCCTGGAAGCGGCCCGGCTTTGGTGGCAGGGCAGTGACTACCGCCGGGGAGAGGGTGAAGATCCCTACTATCAGTACAGTTTCAGGGATACGGATCCGCTGGATGAGCGGTTTGAGGACATTTCACTAAAGATCCTGAGCCCATTGCTTGAGCACCAGGAGGATGTGTAGAAAGGGAAGCACTGGCAGGGGAAACCACACGGTTCGAATGGAATTAACACACATATGAAGTATTCGCCATAAGGTGTCGGGTGTCCGGTTTCAGGCAACCTGGCCGCTCCTGGAGCGGTGAACACCTGAACACCTGTGGAAAAGCCCGCCCCAGGCGGGGAACACTGAAACCTGAAAATGGACAAAACGCCCCATTTTGACCTCATGACCACGCCGCTCACCGGCACCAACCTCATCGAGGCGGGTGCAGGTACCGGAAAGACCTATGCCATCACCGGGCTTTTTCTGAGGCTCCTGGTGGAAAAGAACCTGCCCGTGGATAGGATCTTGGTGGTCACCTTTACCGAGGCCGCCACCGATGAGTTGAAAGCAAGGATCCGGGACAAGATACGGAGTGCCCTGACCGTGTTTTCGGGTCAGGACACCCATGATCCATTTTTACAGGGGCTGAAGGCAGAAATCAGTCATCCGGAAACGGCAATGGATGCCCTGAAACAGGCCCTTCTGGGCTTTGACCAGGCCGCCATTCATACCATTCACGGCTTTTGCTGGAAAATACTCAGAGAAAACGCCTTTGAAAGCGGGCACCTCTTTGACACCGAACTGACAGAGGATCAGGAAGGACTGAAAAAGGAGATTGTGGAGGATTTCTGGCGGCTCCACTTCTATGAGGCCCCTCCCTTGTTTGTACAGTATGTCCTGGACAGGGGGGTCAGCGTGACATCCCTGATGAAACTGGTGAACAACGGTTTGGCCCACGTTGACCTGGAGGTCGTGCCCCGGGTGGATATTCCCGATACCTCAATGGAGGAGGCTGGATACAAAAGGGCGTTTGAGGCCGTGGCCCAAAAGTGGCCGTCTGTCAAGGAAGAGATCAGCACCCTCCTTGCCGCCCATGAGGCACTCAACCGGACAAAGTACCCGGTCAAAAAGGTGCCGGACTGGATTCGAGAAATGGATCATTATCTGGCTGCGGGTCCGGATCGGATGCTTATGTTCGAGGATTTCGCAAAATTCACCCCAACAGCACTGGAGGGGGCAGTCAAAAAAGGGCACCCGCCCCTGGCGCATCCCTTTTTTGATCAGTGCGAACAATTGAAAAAACAGCGTGACCACTTGACACGGGTGTATGAAAAACGGCTCCTGGCCCTGAAGGGAAGGCTGTTTGATTATGTGAAGGCCGAGCTTTGCCGAAGAAAAAGGGAGAAAAACCTCCTTTCCTTTGATGATCTTCTTCTGAAGGTGAACCAGGCCCTGAAAAGCCCTGGGGGGGGGAGGCTCAAGCAGGTGATCCGGGAAAGATTCAAGGCCGCACTCATTGATGAATTTCAGGATACGGACCCGGTTCAGTACAATATCTTCAAGACCCTCTTTGGCTTAAAAGGCCACATCCTCTTTTTGGTGGGGGATCCCAAACAGGCCATATACGGGTTTCGGGGCGCAGACGTTTTTGCCTATATGAAGGCGGCGCAGGGAGTGGAGTCCCGCTATACCCTGGGGGAAAACTGGCGGTCCGAGCCCAGGCTGATCCATGCGGTCAATCAGGTTTTCTCTATTCAAAAGAAGCCGTTTTTATACCAGGCCATCCCATTTGTCCCGGCCAGGCCCGCGAATAAGCCGCACCATCTTCTCACCATGGATGGCAAAACCTTTTCTCCTTTTCAGTTGTGGTTTCTGGATGCGGCGCAGGTCCAGGAACACTCCGGGGCCATTCCCAAGACCCGGGCCAGAGGGCGGATCGCAGACGCCGTGGCCGGGGAGATCGCCCGACTGGTGAGCGCCGGGCAAAAGGGAAAGGCCTTGATCGGGGCCAGACCGGTGAGGGAACGGGATATTGCGGTATTGGTGCGGCGCAATAAAGACGCCGCCATTATCAAACAGGCCTTGTCCGCCCGCCACATCAGAAGTGTGCTCAATACCACGGGGAATCTGTTCGACTCCTGGGAGGCCGTGGAGATGGAGCGGCTCCTGGCGGCCATGGCTGATCCCAATAACGAGGGGCTGATCCGGGCTGCACTGGGGACGGACATGATGGGCCTATCGGGTGAGTCCCTGGACCGGATGAAGACAGCGGAGCGGGACTGGGAACAGTGGCTGGTCAAATTCAGGCAGTACCGGGAGACCTGGGAGACCCAAGGGTTCATGCGAATGATGCGGCGCCTTATTTTTCAGGAGGGGATGCTCTCCCGGGTGGTGGCATTTTCAGACGGGGAACGGCGGGCCACCAACCTGCGCCACCTCACGGAGGTGCTGCACCGGGCGGAAACCGACAAAAGGCTGAGGGTCCACGGATTGCTCAAATGGCTTCAAGAACAGCGGGCCCCGGATACCCAGCGGCTGGAAGCCCATCAGCTGAGGCTGGAGAGCGATGAAGCCCTGGTCAAGATCGTCACCATTCACAAGAGCAAGGGGCTGGAATATCCCATTGTGTTCTGTCCTTTTTTCTGGGATGCTTCCCGGTTAAGGAATCCCGGGGATCCTTTTGTGTTCCACGATGAGGCCCGGGAAGGAAGGGCCACCCTGGACTTAGGGTCTGAAGCCTTTGGGGAAAACCGGCGGTTTAAAGAAAAGGAACTTTTGGCGGAAAACCTGCGGCTTTTGTACGTGGCCCTGACCCGTGCCCGACACTGCTGTACCCTGGTCTGGGGACGATTTAACCAGGCGGAGACCTCGGCCCCGGCCTACCTGCTGCACGGGGGCGATGCCGCGTCAGAGGGTGATCCGGTACAAGCCCTGGCGGCCCGGGTCAAAGCCAGGGATGAGGCGGCCATGAAGGAGGACCTCAGGGTCCTGATCCCCGGCGCCGGCGGTGACACCGGGGGCAGGGGTGAGAAAGAGATCGCCCTGTTGACCATGCCGTCCCCGTCCGGGGAAGCAGCACCCGGGGAGAATCCCCCCCCCACCCCCCTTTGGGCCCGGACATTTTCCGGAACCCTGGACCGTCAGTGGCGGGTCTCAAGTTTTTCCTCCCTGGTATCCGGGCATGTTCAGAGTCCTGACGCAGCGGATCGGGACATGATCACGACCGGGCAGGAGGAACCGGAAGCGGACGCCGCGGCCCCTCCGGAGGCCATGGATCCCTGGAGCATCTTCTCCTTTCCTAAAGGAGCCCGGGCCGGATTGTGCCTGCACGACATACTGGAGCACCTGGACTTCACCCAAACCCATGGGATCCACACCCAGACCCTGGTGGCCCAGAAACTGAATGAATACGGGTTTGAGCCCGGCTGGACCGCCACCCTGTGTGAGATGCTTCGCAAGGTCTTGGCTGTGCCCCTGAGCCCTGAACCTCGGGATTTCACGCTGTCGCGCATACCGCTTGCCCATCGTCTGAACGAATTGGAGTTTACCTTCCCCTTGAAGCGGATTTCCCCGGAAACCTTTTGCCGAATTTTTCAACAGCACCAGGGGGAACCTATCCCTGAAAATCCGTCCCAGTGGATGGAAGGTCTGGAATTTACCCCGGCAAAGGGATTCATGAAGGGGTTCATGGATTTGGTGTTTCAATTTCAGGGGCGGTTCTACTTGGTGGATTGGAAATCCAACTTTCTGGGCCATGGCTGCCAGGCCTATGATCCGGCCGCCTTAAGCCGCAGCATGGAGGCCCATGCCTATATTCTCCAGTATCACCTCTACGCCCTGGCCCTGGATCAATACCTGAGACTGAGGCTGGATGACTACAGCTATGACGCCCATTTCGGCGGCATCTATTATATTTTTCTAAGGGGGGTGGATCCCACGGACCCCAGCCTGGGGATCTACCGGGACCGCCCCCCATCCGGGCTGATACAGGCCCTCAGAATGAATTTGATTCGTGAAAAATAATCCGCGGCAGAAGTGGAACCATACGGCGTATGGCAGATGTAGACAAAGACCCGCCGTACTTTGGCGCATCGCACCAGGACCAGGGAGGCAAAACCAAACCCATGATGCGTTTGGGGACCCCAGATACGGATATGTGGCATGACCTGAGTGAGGCAGCAGAGTTGTGCGACCTTGATGTTCATTTCGGCCGCTTCATGCAGGGCCTGGCCCGGACAGGGATTCCGGAACTGGGCCTGGCCGCGGCCCTCCTCACCCGGGATACGCGGGAAGGCCACATCTGCCTGGACCTGAATCGGGCGGGAGGGTCTTTACCGGCCTGTCCACCCGAGGACAAGGCCCCTTTCCCTCTGCCTGCACCCCACGTATGGGCGGACAAGCTTCTAAAATCCGGTGTGGTGGGCCGTCCTGGTGAGGTCAAGCCTCTGATTCTGGACCCCCGGTTGAGGCTGTATCTTTTCCGCTACTGGAAATATCAGCACCACCTGGTCCGTGCCATCCATCAGCGGATTGTATCTGAACGCCCCCTGGATATCCCCCTGCTGAACCAGGGACTGGACCGGCTCTTTCCGGCTCAGGGGCCTGATGAACAAAAAGCAGCCGCCCGGACCGCTCTTACAAAACGGTTCTCGGTTATATCCGGGGGGCCGGGGACCGGGAAGACCACCGTTATTTCCAAGATAGTGACCCTGTTCATGGAACAAACAGGTCCTGAAGACCTCCGCATCGCCCTGGCGGCCCCCACGGGCAAGGCCGCGGCCAGGATGGCCGCTGCCATTCGTAACGCCAAGACCGGACTTGAGTGTACGGATCACATAAAGGCGCATATTCCGGAAACCGCATCCACCCTGCACCGGCTCCTGGGGACCATACCCGGATCGCCCTATTTTCGGCACCATGAAAACAACCCCCTCTCCATAGACCTGCTGGTGGTGGATGAGGCCTCCATGATTGATCTGGCCCTCATGTCCAAATTGATGCAGGCCCTGCCTTCCCATGCCGGGATCATTCTCCTGGGCGACAAAGACCAGCTCGCCTCGGTGGAAGCGGGGGCGGTCTTTGCCGATATCTGCGATGCCGCCCTGGGCCCGCCGGACCCAGAGGGCTCTCAGGAACGTGAGGGAAACCTGACAGGGGCTGCCGCCGCCGGCCAAATGCCCGCACAAGAAGACGAGAAGAAACCGGCTACGGGGAGATGGTTGACCCAGCTTACCCGAAACTATCGTTTTGGCGAAACCAGCGGGATCGGCATCCTGAGCAGGGCGGTCAGGGCGGGAGACCCGGCACTGGCATCCCGGGTCCTTCAAGAGGGGAACTATGCGGACATCACCTACCAGGAGGTGGTCCAGCCCGGTGCCCTGATCCATGTGTTGAAACGCCCGGTCCTGGAGGGGTTCCACGATTACCTCCACAGATCGGATCCAGATGCCCCCGCCCGGTTTGACCGGTTTCGAATCCTGTGCGCCCTGCGGGAAGGACCGTTCGGTGCGGTGGCCGTCAATGCCCTGGTGGAACAACTCCTGGCCCGAGCAGGTCTCATTGCCCCCGGGACCCCATGGTACACCGGTCGTCCGGTGATGATCACCCGAAACGATTACCATCTAAGGCTGTTCAACGGTGATGTGGGAATCATTCTGCCGGATCCACAGGGCGGGGAGGGGGTCAGGGCGGTTTTCCCGGGTGAGGGCGGTGCATTGAGAGCCATTCATCCCTTACGTCTCCCCCCGCACGAGACCGTATTCGCCATGACGGTTCACAAGAGCCAGGGCAGCGAGTTCGACCAGGTGCTGTTCGTTCTCCCGGACCGGGATTCCCCGGTATTGAGCCGGGAACTGATCTATACCGCCGTCACCCGGGCCAGGCATCGGCTGGATCTTATCGGGAATGCGCCGGTATTCTCAACCGCCATCTCCCGTCAAATCGAACGGACCTCGGGTCTCAAAGACGCCCTATGGGGTCTTTGAGACCCCTGTGGAATCCGACCAAGATTCCAATTCCTCATTGACATGCCACCTGCAATTCTTTAGCATCTTCACGCAAATAAGAAGTATCGCTGTTCATGGGTGCAGAATCAGAAACCATGTTAGTATTCAAGACCGGAAGACATCAGAAAAACCCGTGAACGGGTCCTGAAGACTAAAGTCGATTGCCGGAGGGGGCATCATGGGAAAGATTTTCACTGAAGACATTGTAAAAGCGGTTAAAGATGCGGTGATTCAAGCCAATTATGAACTGGGAGCGGATGTGATTCAGGCCTTCAATGACGGGCTGAAGCAGGAGGAATCCCCTGTGGGCAAGGAGATCCTGGGCCAGTTGATTGAAAACGCCCGGGTGGCCGCCGAGGAAAGAATCCCCATATGCCAGGACACCGGGGTGGCGGTGCTGTTTGTGGAACTGGGCCAGGAGGTCTCGGTGGTGGGGGGCGACTTGAACCAGGCCCTGGAGGAAGGGGTGCGCCAGGGGTACGAAGCGGGCTTTTTGCGAAAATCGGTCTGTGATCCCTTTACTCGAAAAAACACCGGGGACAATACCCCCATCATTATCCACCTGGATCTGGTCCCCGGGGACCGGTTGAAGATATGGGTGGTCCCCAAAGGGGGCGGGAGTGAAAACATGAGCCGCCTTTTTATGCTTCCCCCGTCTGCAGGGTGGGAGGGGATCAAGGAAAAGGTGGTACAGACCGTTGAACAAGCCGGTCCCAACCCCTGTCCGCCCACCATTGTGGGGGTGGGCATCGGAGGGAATTTTGAGCGGTCGGCCATTCTGGCCAAAAAATCGCTTTTACGGCCCTTGAACGTCCCCAATCCCGACCCTGAACTGGCAAAAAAAGAACAGGAACTTTTGACGGAGATCAACCAGACCGGGGTGGGACCCCAGGGCCTGGGGGGGAGAATCACCTCCCTCGCCGTCCATATCCTCATGATGCCCTGCCATATCGCCAGCCTGCCGTTGGCCGTCAATATCCAGTGTCACGCCAGTCGACATCTGGAAATCGTGTTATAGGAGAATATCATGGATGCCATATACCACTTGAAAACGCCCCTGAATACAAAAGAAATCGAACCGCTGAGGGCCGGAGATCGTGTCACCCTCACCGGGACCCTGTATACGGCACGAGATGCGGCCCATCGGAGGCTCCTGGAACTGGTGGATCAGGGAGCGGACCTGCCCATCCCCATTGAGGGACAGGTCATATATTATGTGGGGCCTTCCCCTGCCCCCCCCGGCAGGGTCATCGGTGCGGCCGGCCCCACCACGAGCTACCGCATGGACCCCTATGCCCCCAAGTTGCTTGAAATGGGGCTTAAGGGGATGATCGGTAAAGGCAAACGGTCCCAAGAGGTGATAGAGGCCATGGTCAAATACAAAGGGGTATACATGGCGGCTATCGGCGGTGCCGGCGCCCTCATGGCCCAGGCCATCAAAGCGGTGCGCGTGGTGGCCTACGAAGACCTGGGACCTGAGGCGATTCGAGAACTGAGGGTGGAGGGGCTGCCTGTTGTGGTGGTGAACGATACACTGGGCAATGACCTGTATATTGAGGGTCAGAAGGCGTACAAGAGGGCCTCGGCCTGAGGGCTGAACGCTCAGGGAGAAATTGCCATGGGGAAAATAAGGAAAGGGCATGTGGGGTTACTGATCGTCCTCGCCGGAATCGGGGCGGCCATCCTGGCCTACTATCTGCTGCGCCAACCAGAACAGAAGCCGGAAGAGACGGTGCACAAGACCCGAGCAGAAGGTGAAAAAACCACCACACCAGAGGGTGCACAGCCGGCTCCTTCCGGAGAAGAAGGGGCTGTGGACATATCGGCTGAAAAAGAGACGGCCCCTTCCGGGGAGGTGCATGACCTCAGGGCCTTTCCCATAAAAAAGAAGCAGGAGGGCCCTGATGACATGAAGGACATGCCCGGTGATGTATCAGGGGATACGGCGAAAGAGGAGGTTTTGAAGATAGAGGTGGGGGCGGATATGGATCCCCGGGCCACGGTAACCCAAAATTACTGTTCCCTGATCGACGACCATGTGCATGACTTCTTCGCTTATCTGGATCACCAGCCCTATGTGAAGGCCCTCAACCTTGAACACAATACCTTTACCTGCTTCCAGGAGATCCTTGACCGGTTGGCGGCTCATCCGCCCCTCCCTGCCGGGGAAGGCGTTCATCCCGCTGCCATCCTCAAAAACATGTACCACCTGTACCGGGTTTTGAATTTGAATGATATGTGGCTGATCAAAGCGGTCCTTGAGCATGAGCAGGACAACCTGGAGATCAATCTGGATATATTCTACAAGTGGCTCGTGTCCGGGGATCGCTGTTCAAAGTCCAGGGTACCCCGTCCCCCCCTTGATGTGACCTATCAATATGCGGGTTTTTTCCTGAATACCATCGGCGGCAGGGCCTATCTGTTCAGACGATCCCCCACCCTCAGGCTCCTGATCGGCTATTACGCCATTTTGATTGTCCACCGGGCGGATACGTTGGGGAAAGATACGTATGGCATTGATCTCCTTCCTCGCATCACCATCCTGAAAGAGGAAATCAGCAATACCACTTTGCTTGAATATCAGATGAATTACGTGGATCAATTGACCCAGCTGGAAGACTACTATCTGAAAAAACGATAGTCAGCGGGTCATGATCTGTCAGAACTTGACCTTGGGGACCTCCTGGCGCTCCTCGGGGACCTCGAAAAATGTCGCCTTTTCAAATCCGAATATCCCGGCCACGAGATTGGTGGGAAAGGTGCGTATCATGGTATTGTAGGCCTTTACCGCTTCATTGAACCGTCTGCGCTCTACTGCGATGCGGTTCTCCGTGCC
>JAWLET010000037.1:0-14730 GCA_041685955.1 Desulfobacteraceae bacterium
AAGGGGATTATTCCCCCGAAGCTGGCGGCGGTCAGGGAAAAGGTTTTCAACTGCATGGAAGAGATCGCCCGCACCCTCTTTTTTGCTTCCCCCTCCCGATATTTTTTGCTATCGTGACCCAGGTTTTTCCGATTCCAACCCTGCAGAATTTACCCCTCATCCGGAAGCGCAGGCCCGGGGAGATACCGGGGGATGAGGACAGTTCTGAAATGATTACTTACGGAGGCGTCCGCCATGAGATGCACATCCACAAAGTCGGGTAAGAAAGCGGTACTGCTTTTCATATTGGTCTGTTGGGTTCCATGTGTTTCCCTGCATGCCATGGAAAAACGCCAGGTCAATTCCCTGGGCATGGAATTCATTCTGATTTCTCCGGGCACATTCTTCATGGGGAATCTCGGAGAGGATGTGCCCAAGAAAGCCAATGAGATTACACATGAGGTTACCTTGACCCGACCTTTTTATATCCAGACCACCGAGGTGACCGTAAAACAGTGGCGGGAGGTCATGGGACGGAAATTTTTCGGGAAAAAAAAGGGGACCCTCGATATGCCGGTGGTCCGGGTTTCCTGGCAGGACTGCACGGAATTCATACAGAAACTGAATGACCGGGAAGAAGGGACCTATCGTCTCCCCACAGAGGCGGAATGGGAATATGCCTGCAGGGCCGGGACCACCACGCCCTACAGTTGGGGTGAAACCATTGATTGCAGCAAGGCCATGTACAGCAATAACACCTTGAAGTCGGACGAGTGTGTGAAGTATGTGACCGACACCAAAAACCTGCCTGCGGATCAACCCGCACCGGTGAAGGCCTATTCCCCCAATGCCTGGGGGTTGTATGACCTGAGCGGCAATGTCTGGGAGTGGTGCCAGGATTGGTATGGCCCCTATCCTGCGGAGCCGGTGGTGGACCCCGAGGGACCGACATCAGGTTCGGTCAGGGTGCGCCGGGGCGGGAGCTGGTATGGTCTGGGGTCCAGGTGCCGCTGCGCCAACCGCAATTTCAGCCACCCGGCCAACCGCTATCAGACCACCGGGTTCAGGCTGGTCAAGGAAGCCGGAAAATAGGGAATCGGCCGCAGAGGTATAATTCTGTTTGACCTCTGAAAATCCGTTGAAGAGAGGAAATGTGTTTATGGAATATTCTATAAGCCCTGAAGGAGAAAAGTTCAGTCTCCCCACAGAGGAGGATTATGTTCAAGAGTTCCAAAGGCTGGAAAAGCGGGTTGAGGCCCGGCGGGCAAAAGGAGATGAAATCGTGGTGGTCATGGGCCTGGGTTTTGTGGGCGCGGTGATGGCGGGGGTTATCGCCGATGCCGAAGACCAGGAAGACGGCCGACCCCATAAATTCGTCATTGGAATGCAGCGGCCCAGCCCCCGCAGCTTCTGGAAGATCCCCATGTTCAACCGAGGGGTGGCTCCCGTAAAGGCCGAAGACCCGGAGGTGGCCCCCTTGATTTCACGATGCGTGACTGAAAAACAGACCCTTACGGCCACCTTCACCCATGACGCCCTTAAACTGGCCGATGTGCTGGTGGTGGATGTCCAGTGCGATTTTCTCAAGGAAGAACTGGGAAATGTCAAAAACGGGTATGCAGAGATCGGGGCCCTGGAAGAGAGTTTCAAGATCATCGGCCGGAAAATCCAGCCCCACTGCCTGGTCCTAATTGAGACCACGGTCCCCCCCGGCACCACGGAATATGTGGCCTATCCCATGATCAAAAAGGGCTTCAGGGCCCGCGGGATCGATTCGGATCCGCTTCTGGCCCACAGCTTTGAGCGGGTGATGCCGGGGCGGAAATATGTGCAATCGGTCAGGGATTTCTGGCGGGTGTGCAGTGGGATCAATTCTGAGAGCAGGGAAAAAGTCACCCGGTTTCTTTCCGAGGTGCTCAATGTGGCCCAATATCCTCTGACTGTTTTGGAAAGGCCCATCGAGAGTGAAACCTGCAAGATCGTGGAGAACAGCTACCGGGCCACCATACTGGCCTTTCTAAACGAATGGAGCCTGTTTGCGGAGACCAACGGCGTGGATATCATCAAGGTGATCGAGGCCATCAAGGTCCGTCCCACCCATGACAACATGATTTTCCCGGGACCGGGCATTGGCGGATATTGTCTTCCCAAGGACGGGGGCTTAGGCCTGTGGGCCTACAAGCATCTCATGGGGTTTGAAAACGATATATTCAGGATCACCCCCGAGGCCATCAATATCAACGACACCCGGGCCTTGCATGCGGCCCAACTGGTCCGGGACGCACTGAGGAACATGGGCCGTATCGTGGCCGCCTCTCAGGTTGCGCTCCTGGGAGTTTCCTACCGGGAGGACGTAGGGGACACCCGGTACAGCGGATCGGAGATCATCATGCGGAAGCTGACTGAAATGGGGGCTGAGCTCAAGGCCCATGACCCTTATGTGGCCCATTGGTGGGAGCTTGAAAAGCAGGATTCCTATCCGGCCGTGGGGGCCAGCTGGTCCAGGTTTTTCAGGAACCAGGAACATCTTGCTGAATTCACCATGACCCGGGACCTATCAGAGACTTTACATGGATCTGATGCGGTGGTATTGGCGGTCCGCCACCAGCCCTACCTTGACCTTGAACCGGGACAGGTGGTGGACATGGCCGGGGGCCCCCTGGCTGTGGTGGATTGCTTCGGCATCCTGGACGATCATAAGATTGAGCAGTATTTCGAGCTGGGATGCGAGGTCAAAGGGATGGGCCGTGGACATATCAACCGGATCAAGGACAGGGTGAGGAAACGAAAAATGAGGGAGGACTGAGTCGAGTCCTTAGGTGATGCGACCCAATTAGCACAGCCAGTAGGCGATCCCTCAATCAGGGATCGCAAATCCTAACATTTAGGAGGGTATCATGAAGAAAACAGTAGGTTTTTTGTGTGTCTTGGTGTTGTTGGCGACTTCCGCGTGGGCCAAAAGCGAAACCATTAAGATCCCTGTAGCCGCCGCATTTACCGGGCAGCTGGCCTCTTTTGGTGAGGGGATCAAAAACGGCGCCCTGCTCAAGGGGGAAGAGATCAATGCAAAGGGGGGCATCAACGGCAAAAAAGTGAAAATTGTCCTGGAAGATGAATTGTGTGACCCCAAGGAGGCGGCTACTGTAGCCACCAAGCTGGCCAATAACCCCAAGGTTTCAGTGGTGGTCGGACATCTTTGCAGCTCAGCCACGCTGGCGGCACTCCCCATCTACAGGGATGCCAAATTGCCGGCCATTTCCCCGGCATCCACCAACGTGAGCATCGGAAAAATGAGCCCCTTTTACTTCCGAAATGTCTACAGGGATGATTTTCAGGGACTCTTTCTGGCCAAATATGCAGATCAGGTCAAGGGATACAAAAAGGTGGCGGTATTCTACGAGGTGAACGACTATTCCATGGGACTCATGCTTGCGTTTATGAAACAGGCCGAGAAACTGGGCATTCTTATATTGGGGACAGAGGCGTACACTGCAGATACCACCGACTTCAAACCCCAGCTCACCAAATTCAAAATGATGAAACCCGATGCCATTTTCATCCCCGGTTATGCGCCCCAAGGGACCCTTATTGTGTCTCAGGCCAGGAGCGTGGGTATGAAGAATGTAGACTTCTTCGGCGCGGACGGGCTGGATGATGATTTAATGCTCAAAAACCCCGATGCAGAGGGACTGTTCGTGACCACCCCCTTCCTTCCGGACAAGGCAGGACCCCAGGCAGCCGGTTTCATCAAGGCCTATGAAAAAAAATACGGCAAGGTCCCCAACTGGTTCGCGGCCAACACCTACGACGCAGTAGGCCTTGCTGCCCAGGCCATAGCCGCCGTGGGGCGGGATCGGGTCAAGATTCGGGACTACCTGGCCTCTTTGAATTCCAAGGAAACCGCCTATGAAGGGGTGGCCGGAAAGACCTATTTTGACAAGAACGGGGACTGTCTTAAAGACGCCTTTGTGAAAAAGATCAAGGGCGGAAAGTGGGTGGGCGCTGAAAAGCAGCTCCGCTGATGGAAAGCTGAGACAAAAAGGGTGGGTCCATATCAGGCCTGCTCTTTTTTTTCAGGTTTTTTTAGGATGACAAAAGAAAAATTGAAGTGAAAATATCTTAGTGGCGGAGAAAAGTGGAAAGTCTCTTTGACCAGTCCAGCCTTTTTCTGCAGCAACTGGTAAACGGCATCACCCTGGGGGGGGTCTATGCCCTCATCGCCGTGGGCTATACCATGGTCTATGGGGTGATCCAGTTGATCAATTTCGCCCATGGTGAAATTTACATGTTAGGGGCCTTCCTGGCCTATACCATGGTGACAGTTCTGGGTCTCCCTTTTTTTGCCGCTTTTGCGCTCACCCTTCTCATCTGTGCGGTGCTCGGGGTGTTGCTGGATCTGATCGCCTACCGACCCCTCAGAAACGCCCCCCGGTTGGCCGCCCTCATTACGGCCATCGGCATGTCCATCTTTCTTCAGAATTTGGCCCTGATGATCTGGGGATCTCAGATCAAGTCCTACCCCGTAGAAGCGCTTCCTCCTGTTTTTTCCCGTGCCGCATTGACCTTCGGAGACGTATCGTTGAGTTGGCTTCAGGTCTTTATCCTTTCGGTGACCGTGATTTTCATGATCATCCTGCACCTGGTCATCCACAAGACCCGGATCGGGACCGCTATGCGGGCCGTGTCCCAGGATAAAACCACGTCCGCCCTCATGGGGATCGGGGTGAACCGGGTGATCTCTTTCACCTTTGCCATCGGTTCCGCCATGGGCGGGATGGCCGGCATTTTAGTGGGACTTTACTACAATGCCATCTTTCCCACCATGGGATATATTGCGGGCATAAAGGCCTTTGCCGCTGCAGTGCTGGGGGGAATCGGGAGTGTACCCGGCGCCATGCTGGGGGGTGGGGTGCTGGGCATTGCCGAGGTCATCGGCGCCGGCTATATTTCATCCGAATATCGTGACGGCATTTCCTACGCAGTGATGATAGCGGTCATTTTGTTTAAACCTTCCGGGCTGATCGGCCGACAGATCGGGGAGAAGGTCTGATGTACCGGCTCAAAGAGATGAAAACCTCTCAGGCAATCATTATTGGGATGATTCTGCTGGCGCTTCTGCTTCCCTGGCTCCCCTTTGGCTCGTCTTCAAATTATATTCTTCGCGTACTCACCACCGCTGTTTTGTACATGATTCTGGCACTGGGGCTGAACATTGTCCCCGGGTTTACAGGGCTTTTGGATCTGGGGTATGTAGGGTTTTACGGGATCGGCGCCTATACCTCCGGGCTTCTGGCCATTCACTATGATTTGAGCCTGTGGATAATCCTCCCGCTGGCCGCCCTGAATGGGGCCCTGTGGGGCATTCTCCTGGGCGCACCCACCCTCCGCCTTACCGGAGACTATTTTGCCATCGTTACCTTCGGGTTTTCCGAGCTTGTGGTCCTGGTGCTTCGAAACGAACTCTGGCTGACCCGGGGGCCCATGGGGCTCCCGGGCATATCGCCGCCCTCCATCTTCGGACATCCTCTCACCCGGGACTGGGAGTTCTTCTATCTAATCCTGTTTCTCTTGGCCGTGGTCTTTGTGGTGGTGAGACGCATGGAAGATTCCCGGCTGGGCCGGGCATGGTTTGCCATACGGGAGGATGAAATTGCGGCCCAATGCTGCGGGGTGAACCTGATTCGATACAAGGTGACCGCCTTTGCCATAAGCGCCTCCATTGGGGCCATGGGGGGCGCCTTCTATGCCAAATGGTTCAAGTTCATTCATCCGGACATGTTCAAATTCTGGGAATCCATTTTGATCCTGTGTCTCATTGTGTTCGGCGGGATGGGGAGCATTTGGGGCACCATGCTGGGGGCCTTGATCCTCATCCCCCTGACGGAAATCCTGCGGGCCGTGCTGCCTCAGAGCCTGTTCAGCGCGCGGTACCTGATCTACGGCCTGATCCTGGTGCTCATGATGCGGTGGCGTCCGGAAGGGCTGATCCCCTTTGAGAGCGCGCAGGCGGAAAAGGCCAAACAGACCCAAAAGCGTCTGGCCGCTTTGGTGGGCAAGGAATAGACCCCTATGAACCCGATCCTCCATGTAAAAGACTTGTCCAAATCCTTTGGGGGGTTGGTGGCCTTGCAGTCGGTGGATTTGAGGGCAGAGACCGCCCAGATTGTGGGGCTCATCGGCCCCAACGGCGCGGGGAAGACCACTTTGTTCAATTGCCTGACAGGCTTGACCCCCCCCACGCAGGGACAGATCGAGTTCAGGGGGAATCCCATCGTGCCCCAGTTTTCTGAGAGGAGAATAAGACTTCTCAAAGCCAGCACGCTTTTGTTTTTTATCTTAGGGTGGATCTGGGCCCCTCTTTTTTATTCCCTGTTTTTACCCCGGACCTTTTTCAAGGTGGAACTGGTGTTATTGGGGATTTTTATTCTGGGGATGCGATGCCTGATGGTGCGCGCCTTGGTGGAATTCAAGATCTGGGCCTGGTCGCTTATGTTTGTCTTTCTCCTCTCAGACCTTATTACGGGGCTGTGGGCGGTGATTCATTGGGGGGCCTCCATTGCTTTTGTGGGCACCGGATTTCCGTTTGGTTACGTGGCGCTCCCGTGGGCAATTGTGGCGGTTCCCTTCAGTCTCTTTTTTATGGGACTGCTCCTGTCGCGCAGGGTGCGTCTACTGTACGGATTCAGATTGAGCCCGGATGCCCTCTGCCGGATGGGGATGGGCAGGACTTTTCAGAACATCCGGCTTTTTTTTAACCTGAGCGTTCTGGACAACGTGAAAATCGGATTTCACGGGCGGTTGAAGTCGGGCTTCTGGCAGACGCTGATCCGAGGCCGGTCTCAACGTCAGGAGGAGGAAGCCGCAGAGCAGGCTGCACTGGATGCCCTCAGATTTGTGGGCCTTGAACACCGTACATTTGACCTGGCCAGTGCCCTGGCCTATGGCGAACAGCGCCGGTTGGAGATTGCCAGGGCATTGGTGGCCCGGCCGCATTTATTGCTTCTGGACGAACCGGCAGCCGGAATGAACCCGCAGGAGTCGGCCCGGCTGATGGACCTGATATTCAAGATCCGCAAGATGGGGACCACTGTATTGATTATCGAACATGACATGAAGGTGATGATGAACCTCGCAGACAATATTTTTGTCCTGGACTACGGAGAGATGATCGCCCAGGGGTCGCCGGATGAAATCAGGGACAACTCCCGGGTGATTGAAGCCTATCTCGGCGGGGGACCGTCCACATGCTGACTCTCCAGGATGTTCATTGCCACTACCGGAAAATTGAAGCCATACAGGGCATATCACTGGAGGTGCATGAGAGACGCATCTGCTGCCTAATCGGCGCCAACGGGGCAGGCAAATCCACCACCCTCATGGCCGTCAGCGGGATCAAGCGGATCACCTCGGGGGAGATCCGCTTTCAGGGCAGTCCCATTCAGCGACTGTCCCCTGAAGCCATTGTCAAATCGGGCATTGTCCAGGTCCCGGAGGGACGGCGCATATTTCCCCATTTAACGGTACAGGAAAACCTGAACCTCGGCGCTTACCTCAGGCGGGATAAGAAGGGGATCAGACAATCCAGGGCCCGGGCCTTTGATCTCTTTCCGGTGCTCAAGGAACGGCGGGAACAGTTGGGCGGGACCCTCTCCGGAGGCGAGCAGCAAATGCTGGCCATTGCCCGGGCCCTGATGGGGACCCCCCGCATGCTTCTGCTGGATGAACCCTCTCTGGGTCTGGCGCCCCTTGTGGCGGGGCGGATCATGGACATTATCCGGACCATCCGCGATGACGACGGATTGACTATCCTTCTGGTGGAGCAGAATGCCCAGGCAGCCCTGGAGCTGAGTGATTACGGCTATGTCATTGAAACGGGCGAGGTGGTGCTTGAAGATGAGGCCTGCGATCTCCTTGAAGACCCCAAGGTGAAGGAAGCCTATCTGGGGTGATCGTGCACATCTTACCCCCCTTTAGGGAGAGAACCGTTCAGTGATCCGGGCCGCTTTTCTTTCTTATTGAAGAACCCTGTAGCCCGGCATTATGATGTGAGGCGTTTCAATTCCGCTCTCCTCAGTACAATCCTGGCCTTTGCCAACCGCTCATAATAGGCTTTGATCTTTTTGGTCTGACCCCGGGCCACGGACTTGAGCAGATCTCCCTCCAGTTCCGCCACCTCCAAAAGCCGGTAATAGTCCAGGGACTCTTTGAGATGGGCCAGGACGATCATTCCAGTCAGCACCGGATGGTTATTGGTCACATTGGCATCTTTGTACTGAAGCCCGTGTTCAAGCTCCACTTCCAGGCCTGACTGGAATTCCTTGGGATCGATGTCCATTTTTTTCTTATTGATCTCGGCCAAGATGATCTTTGCTTCTTTGAGAGAGACTTTCGGTTCCTTTTTGCGGGTCCAGTCCGTCAGTTTGAGTTCCTTGCACACCCGTTTGACCTCTTCTAAGCTGACATACTCTGGAAGCTTCATTTCTCCATCCTCCTTTTCATGGTTTATTGCTCTACGGCCTTCCAGGAATACCCTTCCCCGAAATGCATCTACAAACCTCAGTATCACACCCAAGGTCCGGAAAGCTGACCCAAAGGGTGTAGAGATCGGTTGCGGCATGCGCTGTTAATGCCCTCATTTGATCTCAAAACGATTGCCGTCAAAATCTTCAACAAAACAGATCTGTGATTCCCCCCTGGATACCCGGGTGATTGGAACACCATGGATTTGGCAGGTCTCCAGGAATGTCTCCCTGTCTTCCACCTGCAGGCAGAGATGGGTTATGGGTATCGGCCCGTTCGGGAATCGATTCGTGATAAAGACCTCAATAGCACAGTTTTCATTGCCGTAAAGGAAGAAGGGGCATTCCAGATCCGTATCAAACAATTGTCGGGCGACATCGCGTGTGAGGAAAGAGGCCTTGAGCTTTTCTAATTTGAGGATGCCTTCATAGAATTTCTCGGCGTTGGCTTCTGAGCTTGAAGTCAGGGCCGCATGATGCAGTCTCATGGTGTCACCTCATCTGTCAATTTGTAGGCATGCCTTCCCTATACGGTACTATCTTCTAAGAGTCAAGAGGGGTTTTGCCGGGATCCACATATTGATTTAAGGCTTGGGGTGTGCTACCGTTGCCTGCCGCTCAATTCTTGGGGGGTAGGCTCGAACTATTGGATTGGGGATTGATAAAAAGGAGATGGCCCATCTTTCTTAGAGGAGTAGGGATTTACCATATGACATTAAAATTTTCCGAGGAATCCATACCGGGCGTCCTGCTCATTGAGCCTGTACGCTTCGAGGATGATCGCGGTCTTTTTATGGAGGTCTACCACCAGGGAAAGTACCGTGAGACAGGGATAGACCGGATTTTTGTGCAGGATAACTATTCCCGTTCCAGACAGTTTACCCTTCGGGGACTTCATTATCAGCTCAAACATCCACAGGATAAGCTGGTTTACGTCATCACCGGGGAAATTTTTGATATTGCCGTGGATATCAGACGCGGTTCACCCACCTTCGGCCGTTGGACCGGGACCCTTCTTTCAGGCAAGGCCCTCCGGCAGCTTTTCATTCCCGCAGGGTTTGCCCACGGCTTCTGCGTTCTGAGCGAAACTGCAGATGTTGTATACAAGTGTACCAATGTTTATACGCCCGGAGACGAGTATGGGATACTGTGGTCAGACCCCAGTATCAACATTGCATGGCCCATCGAAGCGCCCGTTCTTTCAGAAAAGGACGCCAACAATCCCCAATTGGCGGATGTGCCCAAGGACCACCTGCCCGCATATGACGACCACCCGGCTCACCAGAGATTTCGGCCGGGTGCCCATCAGGAGGGGGGCGTTTAAGTGGATACACTCGTCATATCGCTGGGCGGCTCGATCATTGTCCCTGAAGAGATCGACACAGGTTTCCTAAAGCGGTTCAAGAATATTATTCTCAGCCTGGAATCAATGCGGTTCGTGATCATTTGCGGTGGCGGCAGAATCTGCAGACGATATCAAAAGGCGGCAAAAGGGATCTCCAACATATCCAGTGCGGATCTTGACTGGATTGGAATCGGCGCCACTCGCCTGAACGCTGAGCTGGTCCGGTCTTCATTCGGTGACAAGGC
Organism: Desulfobacteraceae bacterium; assembly: GCA_041685955.1. Lineage (GTDB taxonomy): Bacteria > Desulfobacterota > DSM-4660 > Desulfatiglandales > Desulfatiglandaceae > JAIPDZ01. Next base: position 10,089 of record JAWLET010000037.1, read on the forward strand.
GCACCAAAAGGTCATTCATGATCCCTATGAGACGGTGGATGGGGATAAGCAGATCATCATCGGCGCGGGTTTTGAGCCTGGAAGTTCCACGGATCTGCGTGCCGTACAGATGGCCGAGCGATTCAATGCCGATCGGGTCATCAACATGTCCAATATCGACTACGTCTACAGCGAGGATCCCAAGAAGAATCCCGAGGCTGTAAAACTGAAAACCATATCCTGGGTCGATTTCAGAAGGCTCGTGGGAGATGAATGGGATCCGGGGCTCAATATGCCGTTTGATCCCATCGCTTCCAAAGCAGCGGAGGCATTGGCACTTACGGTGGTCATTATCGGAAACGAGATCAATAATCTGGAGCGGCTCCTGAAAGGCCATCACTTTGCAGGAACCACCATTTCCTGATCCAGGATGTCCACATTCAGGGCAATCCCGGATTCCGCAGGGATTTTCGAAGAAAAAGAGGAAGAAACGCCGAAGGAAAAGGAAGATGCATAATGCCGGCCGGGCCCATTCGAAATAGAGAGGAAAACTATTATGGGAATCCCCTATGTGTTGAAATTTTGCCGTTTTGTGCCAGTGCTTCCCGTAATCATCCTGATCGTGGGCGGTTGTGCGGAAGAGGAAAAGAAGATCAGAAAAGATAAACCCCCTGTCCCGGTTACCGTGGGCCAGGTGTCCACCAGGAATGTGACGTATATGCTGAATCAGGTGGGAACGCTGGAGGCGAATCAGGAGGTAACGATCCGCTCAGAAGTGGAAGGAAAGGTGAAGGAGATTCTGTTCTCAGAGGGCAAAGCGGTTAGCAAAGGTCAAACCCTGGTTATACTGGATCAACGAAAAATCCGTGCTGAGATTCAAAATCTGGAAGCCCGTATCCATCAGTTTACCATAAGGATGAAAAATAAGGAGCGCACCCTGGACCGTTATCGAGCTCTGGCCAAGAAAAGGGTGGTCTCCAAACAGAAGTTTGATGACCTTCAAAGTGAGACGGATGAAATCCGGGCCCAGATTACTCAGGCCCGGGCCACCCTGGCCCAGCAAAGGGAAGTGCTTTCCTATACGACCATAAAGACCTCGTTCAGCGGTATCGCCGGTGCCAGGAATTTCTCGGTGGGCCATTATTTAAGGAAAGGGGATCCGGTGGTGCACATCGTGTCCCTGAATCCCCTGAGGATCACCTTTCAGGTCCCGGAGAGATTTAAGGCCGGACTCACCATGGGTCAGGGGGCCCTGTTGCGAGTGGATGCCTACCCGGACCGAACCTTTAAGGGGAGACTGTTTTATATTTCCCCCGAGGTGGACCCTGCCACCCGCTCTTTTACGGTCAAGGCCCGGGTGGAAAATGAGAAGCACCTGCTGAACCCGGGCATGTTCTCACGGGTGAAGGTGATCATGGACGTCCATGAAAATGCACAGGCTGTGCCATGGGAAAGTGTTGTTCAGACCGAAAATGAAGACTATATCTACGTGATTGAAGAAGATACGGCCCGCCGAATTCCTGTTGTGCTGGGGAAGGTGACCAGTGAATGGGCCGAGGTCCTCGATCCGTCTCTTGCACCGGGGACCCCCGTGATTTTAGAGGGGAAATTTGCCGTCAAAAACGGGGCCAGTGTTAATATAACACAAAAAATGGAAGCAGAAAAGCGCAGACCCTGATGGACACAACGCCCCTTTCATGAAAAGACTAACCTGATATTTCGTAAGGAAATTTGAGTGATTTTACCGGAGTTTTGTATCAAACGGCCTGTGGCCGCCACCATGATGGTGGCGTCTTTAGTGGTGTTCGGTCTGATCGGATTCACCCGGGTGGGCATATCCCTGTACCCGGACGTGGATTTCCCCATGGTGACCGTCACCACCGTATGGGAAAATGCGCGGCCTGAGGAGGTGGACAATGAGGTCACGGATGAGTTGGAAGATGCCATTTCCGGAGTTAGCGGAATCAAACATATCACCTCCCAGAGTCTGCAGGGCCAATCCCGAATTACCATCGAATTTGAACTCTTTAAAGACCTGGATGTGGCGGCCCAGGAGATTCGGGACAAGGTATCGGCCCGAATCCATAAACTCCCCGAGGAGGTGGAGACCCCGGTTATTGATAAGCTGGACATCAATGCGCAGCCCATCATGTGGCTTGCCATCACCGGACAGTACGCCATAGAGGATTTAACGCGAATGGCGGACGAAAAGATTCGGCCCCTGGTACAGAAAATCCAGGGCGTGGGAGAGGTCCGTCTGGGAGGAGGTCGGGAAAAGGAAGTCAAAATATGGCTTCATCGAGATAAGCTGAGCGCCTACGGCATCGGGGTGGATCAGGTCATGAATGCCGTTCGCAGCCAGCATATCGAAATCCCGGGCGGAAAGATTGAGTCTGCCAAAAAGGAGTTTTTGATTCGCACCGTGGGTGAATTTGAAACCCCCGAAGCCTTTAATGACCTGATTGTGGCCTACCGGGGCGGAACCCCGATTCGACTGCGTCAGCTGGGGCATGCCGAGGCCGGCCGGGAAGAGGGCATGGCGGTGGCCAGGTTCACCACCCGCACGGAAAAGGAGAAGACCGTGGGACTGGGGGTGGCGCCGCGGTCAGGGGCCAACGAAGTGGCCATTGCCTCGCGGGTCAAGGCGGCACTCCCGGGGATCCGCAGCATGCTGCCGCCGGGGATGCATATCCAGATCGCCACCGATAAAACGGTGTTTATTGAGGAGTCCATCGATGAAATCAAATTTCAACTGGTGCTCGGGGCCTTCATGGCCGCTCTGGTGATTCTCCTTTTTCTGCAAAACTGGAGCACGACCGTTATCAGTGCCGTGGCCATCCCCACCTCCATGATCGCCACCTTTGCCTGCATTTACGCCCTCGGGTTTACGCTCAATAACATGACCATGCTCGCCCTGGTTACCTCTGTGGGTTTGGTCATTGATGACGCCATCGTAATGGTGGAAAATATTTTCCGACACCGCTCCGCTCTAAGCAAGGGGGCCATGGCCGCAGCCTTTGAAGGGTCCTCTGAGATCGCCTTTGCCGTGGTGGCCACCACCGTGGCCCTGGCCGGGGTTTTCGTGCCCGTGGCCTTTATGGGCGGGATTGTGGGGCGGTTTTTTTTCCAGTTTGCCATGACCATGGCCTTTGCGGTCGCCAGCTCCACCTTTATCGCCCTTACGGTGATCCCCATGCTCTCCTCCAGATTCCTGAGCGTGGGAAAAGGACCCTCGATCCTATTCCTGCCCTTTAATGCGGTAATGAACTGGGGAACCCTTCATTATCGAAAAATAATGACCCTGTTTTTGCGGCTCCGGTTTCTGGTGATTCTCTTGACCGTGGCCGCTCTGGTCTTCGGCGGATGGCTTTTCAAACTGGTGGGAAAGGAATTTATTACGGACGAAGATCAGGCCCGATTTATGGTCCGGCTGGAAATGCCGCTCTCCTATTCCATTGAGAAGACGGATCAGGTTTTAAGACGGTTTGAGCAAAGGCTCGGGGCGGTGCCTGAAGTGGATCACTATTTTTCCATCGCCGGCTCGGGCGGCGCCAACAAGGCCATTGCCTTTGTTACCCTGAGCCCGAAAGGGGCGCGGACCCGAAGCCAGAAGGCGGTCCAGTCCGAGGTCAGAGGCGTTATCGGGACGCTTCCGGATGTGAGAGGGAATGTGTCGGATATCTCTCCGTTGGGCGGGCGATCCCGGAACGAGAATATCCAGTTGGTGATTCAGGGACCGGATATTGACGGGCTTAATGCATATTCCCGGGCCATTATGGACAGACTGGAGGACCTCCCCGGGTATATCGGGGTGAACCGCGATCTCGAGATCGGAAAACCGGAGGTGCGGGTTCGAATCGATCGGGAAAAGGCGGCGGATGCAGGCATCAGTGTCCGGGATATTGCCACGTCCGTGGGGGCCCTCCTGGGCGGTGTGGACGTGGCGGATTACAGAGAAGGGGGGAAAAGCTACGATATCCGTCTCAGGCTGAAACGGCAGCAGCGCCTTTTACCCGAGGATGTGAACAGGATCTGGATTCGGTCTTCCAATGACCGGCTCATGGACGTATCCAATTTTGTGACCATTGAAACCGGCATGGGCCCCAATGTGATCAACCGAATGGACCGGCAGCGGTCGGCCACGGTGTATGCCAATCTGGAGGGGATGCTGCTGGGTGAGGCCCTTCCCCAGGTGGAGCAGATAGCCGATGAGATCTTGCCTGCCGGGTATTCCACGCGGTTTGCCGGCAGGGCCGAGGCCTTCGGTGAAACCATCGGGTATATCGCCTTTGCCTTTGTGTTTGCCATCATTCTGACCTATATGGTTCTGGGGGCCCAGTTTGAAAGCTTCGTCCACCCCTTTTCCATTATGATGGGGCTCCCTCTCTCTTTTGTGGGGGCCTTTGGGCTCTTGTACCTCATTGGAAATACGTTGAATTTGTTTTCAATGATCGGACTGGTACTGTTGGTGGGGCTGGCCACCAAAAACGGCATTCTGCTTGTGGATTATACCAACCAGCTCCGGGCCAAAGGGATGAATGTCCACGATGCACTGGTGGAGGCGGGCGCGACCCGGCTTCGTCCCATCCTCATGACCGCGGTTTCCACCATCGCCGGGGTCCTTCCTGTGGCCTTGGGTATGGGAATCGGGAGTGAAAGTCGT
>JAWLET010000298.1:0-3355 GCA_041685955.1 Desulfobacteraceae bacterium
CTCGCCCAGCTGGTCCCCCACCGCGGTCCTGAACTTCACGCGCAGGCCTGTATGGGCCAATTTTTGGGCCAGATAGGCTGTATTGGTATCAACAATCTGACCCAGCAATAGCTCAGTACCAATGGTAATGATTTCACATGCCGGAGCAGAAGAATCATCAGGAGTAGTCATGGAACACGAAACCCATCAGTTTTGGAAACTCACTAATAATAGGAGGATTTTCGCCGCTTTTGCTGTCGCCCCATGACCAGCCCGATAATCAGGCCCACCAAAAGCACTGCACTGCCGCTTAGAAACCATCGGTTGCGTTCAGATGACTTGAGCCTTACATTCTCTGTGGTCAATCTCTCAACGCTGTTCCGGGCCGTGGTGAGTTCCGATTTCATGGTCTCATGGGCCTCCTTCAGTTCCAGATAATCAGACGCTTCTTTTACCAGCGCATCGTATTTCTGCTGAAGCTCCGTAAGGGTGGCATCACTCTTAGACAGGTTCCGGCTCAGTTCATCCCGTTCACTGGAAGTGGTCTGCATCCTTTTTTCTATGGCGGCGAGTCGCGCTTTTAAGCGGCTGTTTTCTTCTTTCAAGGAGAGGGTCTGGGTCTTCCACGGCACCCGATTCACCAAATAACGGCTGACCACCCAGCCTTCCATATGCTTTCGATCCGGGTCCAGAAGCCGGACCTGTTTCCAGCCCGATTTGCTGCCTACGATTTCCACAGGCTCATCCACACTGAGCATGGTGATGATCTCGTGTTTCACCCCGGGTCCTTTACGCAGGGTAATTTTAGATCGGTTTGACACATAGGCCTTTTCGGCCCAGCAGATATGTGATGCCATCATGAATCCGAAAACCATCAGAATGGTCAGGCATAATCGTTTCATCTTTTCGCACCTTCCCTCATTCATCCTTCTGTTTTTTGGTCACTTCAATGTCAGCCATCCGCGTACCTGGATACTGTCCATTCGCATCCTTCTCCAGATATTTCACCATGTCCCAGAGGGTGTTCAATGCCACCGAGACCCCCAAAAGCGCCTCCATTTCAACACCGGTGCGGGCCTGGGCCCGCACCAGGCATCTGGCCTCGATGGACGCTTCAAAAATGTCAAAGGTGACCCGGACCGTATCCAGGGGGATCTGGTGACAATGGGGAATCAACAGATGGGTCTGTTTTGCGGCATTCATGGCCGCCACCTCGGCCACCGGAAAGGGATCTCCCTTTTTGATACGCCCTTGGCGAACTGCCTGGAGGGTCTCCGGTCCTAAAAAGATCTTCCCCCTCGCCTCTGCGAGACGCCGGATCACCGACTTGTCGGTCACATCTACCATCCCCATGACTCATCCTCCGCCTCAGAACAACTCCTTCTTAAATGCACCGTTTTTCTTGATGGCGTCCACCGTTTCGATGAGCGCGGGGAACACATGATCCCGGGTGTCTCCGCCCACCACCACCGCCATGATTTCATCCCCCACTTTCAAATCGCCCTCATAGGTCTCAACCAACGCTTCAATGATACCATCCATCTCCCTGGCATTACGAATTATATCATGAATTATCTCGTCAGCAAATTTGATCTGGACACCCTGCACGGTTCTCCCGTCCAGGGCGGTTTCCCGCACCACGCCAAGATGGCTGGCAATCATCCCCATCCTGGGATAATCCGGATGGGCCTTAAGGGTGTTGATCATCTGTATCAAACTCATACCATTCACCTCCTTTTGGAGACAAAAACGTTGAACCCGCTAATGCTGTCGCTCATCCATGTCATGGGTATCCAGGCCGAAGAGTCTCTTGGTGGTATCCAAGTAGGTATTCAGCGTGGATCTGCCCGCCTTCCCTTTTAAAAAGAGTATGGGATCGTTGAGGACCTTTTCCACGGCCGACCGGGTAAGGGTCTCTACCACAGCCTGCTGGGACTCTGTGAGATCCCCCAGTGCAGAGCTGCTCCGTTTCAGCTCAGAGCGAATGATCGATTCGGCCTTGTTTCTCAATGCCACGATGGTGGGCACCACGGCCAGGGTCTCTATCCACTGTTCAAATTTCACCACCTCTTCATCCACAATGCGCCGGGCCTTTACGGCCTCCTCCTGCCGCTGGGCCATGTTCAACTCGATAACGCCTTTCAGATCGTCAATGTCGTATACGTAGACGTTATTCAGGTCATTTACCGCCGGTTCCACATCTCTCGGCACGGCAATGTCGATGAAGAAAAGGGGTCGATTTCGTCTTTTTCTAAAGGCCTCCTTTACCAGCGAACGGGTAATCACGCACTCTGCCGAGGCCGTGGAGGTGATGACAATATCCGCATCTTTAAGCTGGGCCGCAATTTCATCAAAAGACACTGCCTGGCCGCCAAACTGCTGCGCCACCTTGACGGCCCGCTCAAAGGTCCGGTTTACCACCACCAGGGCGCTCACCCCGTTGGAGAGGAGATTTTTTGCCGCCAGTTCCGCCATTTCCCCGGCGCCGATCAAGAGCGCCTTTTTCTCATCCAGGACATGAAATATCTTTTTGGCCAGTTCAACCGCGGCATAACTGATGGACACGGCGGCTCCGCAGATTCCGGTCTCCGAGCGCACCCGTTTTGCCACGTGAAACGCCCGGTGCATGAGGCGGTTCAGGATCACCCCCGAGGTCTTCTCCCGGGTAGCATAATAGTAGGCCTCTTTTATCTGGCCCAGGATCTGCGGTTCACCGATTACCATGGAATCCAGGCTGGAGGCCACCTGAAACATGTGCCGCACCGCTTCCATATCCTCATGGGTGTAAAGAGATGCACGAAACGCATCCGGTGACATTCCTGCCAGGCCGGAAATAAACGACAGGATCGCCGTTTTGGCCTCACCGGGGGTCTCGGTGGTGAACAGGGCCTCCACCCGGTTACAGGTGGAAAGGAAAAGGCCCTCATTCACGCACGTTAGCTCCCGCATGGAGGAAAGGACCTTTGAGGTGTTATCCGTGTCTGTGGCCAGGCATTCCCGAAGTGACACCGGGGCGGTCTCGTGATTCATTCCCATATTGATCAGCTTCAACATGGCGATTATCCCGCCTCCAGACTGCTGAAACTGTGGTAGCCGCCCATGAGGAGGCTGACCCCCACAAAGGTAAAGATGAGGATCAAAAAACAGATGATGGACAGGATGGCGGCCCGTCGGCCCTGCCAGCCTGCTGCCAGCCTTTCATGAAGCAGGGCCGCGTAAAAAAGCCATGAAATCAGGGACCAGACCTCTTTGGGATCCCACTGCCAGTAGGTCCCCAGGGCGTACTGGGCGTAAATGGAGCCGGTAATCATTCCGGCGGTCAGAAAGGGGAATCCGTAGACAATGGCATGGTAATTGATCCGGTCCAGGGTGGCGA
>JAWLET010000299.1:0-3341 GCA_041685955.1 Desulfobacteraceae bacterium
ATCTTTCATGATTGATCACCATATATTTTGTTAAATTTTCGACTTGGATAGGCTGTTTTTAAAACGATATTCTCATTGTTATCAATTAAGAACGGAACCGCATAAACATAATTTCTCAGCCGAACAACAAATATCATCTGGTCTTTCCTATTTGGATTTTCAAGGATGTCCAAATAATCTTCACGCAGTATTATTTCTGATATTTCATCAAATGAAATACTTCTCTCAATGATGAGTTTAAGATTTTTCTTCTCATCCCAGTAAATCATGTGCAAATGTTACACCTCGAAATGTACATTGTCAATACAGAACTGCTTAACTGCCGCTGAAGCTGGAAAAACTAAACATCAAGAGAGTGATTCACCGCAGACCCACGCCGACAACCGCAGACTAAGTGTCCCGCTGACCATAGCGGGACACTTGAGAGTCAGGCCCTCCGGCCCACTTGGCCGAAGGAAAGATATCTGCCCCGAAGGGTCTGACTGCTAATTGCCCTGCTGGTCAGCAGGGCAATTCGTCTGCGGTCATCTGTGTGGGTCTGCGGTGAATTAAGGCTTTGGGGGCATGGGTCAATTCTGCTGCCGGCTTGGTGAAAAAGAAGAATTATTGACAGATTTCCTCTTTTACTGTTAAGGGTTTTAATTCAGTTATGATATGATTTTTGGTCTGTATCAGGAGGTTCAAAGATGACGCTTTTTTGCCCCATAAGCGGGCTTCAGGTCTTTACCCAGGACGACTGGCAAGAGGTGGAACTCGGCGACTCTTATACAGCCAATTTTTACGTCATCGGCAATTCCATCCTCTATAGCGGCCCTTCCGGAACCGCGGATCTGAAGAGCACCCAAGCCTCGCTTAAGCTCAACCAGGAGGTGGCCCGAAAGGTGGCGGGCGGCACCGAACCCTATGTGCAAATCGAGGACTACGCCGGAATCCGAAAGGCCACCGTAGAGGCCCGTAAACATTTCATCGAGCAGGTGATGTCGCGCGACCGGCTGGAGGCGCTGATTTTCTGCAATTTATCGCCGATGATGCAGTTTTTGGTGAAGGTGGGGCAACGGTTTAACACCTCTGATAAAACTATCCGTGTGGCCCGGGATTACAAAGAAGCCATCAGTATGGCCCGGGAGATATGCACAGCACAAAATCTGGAAACCGGGCCTTTTGTGTTCGGGCAGCAGACAGCCTTTTTGGATGAATCGTCTTCCCTCCGGCCCTCCGAACTGCTTTCCGACCCTCAATGGGACGTTATTACCGACACCTACACAAACGAAACCCATGTCATCGATCGGGCTATCGCCTACTCGGTAGTGAGCGGTTTTTTGGATGAAGCCGAAGTGCCCATGATCGACAAGACGCGCCCCCGTTTACGGGATAGACTGGCCGATCATGAAAATCTCGACTATTTTGTGGTGGATGTATCCGCACTAAAGGGCGGCGCGCCTAAAATCCGGCGGAAGTATATGCAATCTCTCAAGGACTGGCATGACCGCTTCCCCCTTCGCATGTATATTTTTCTTGGGGTCAATACCTACATGAAGACCGTGACCCGGCTGGCCAACATCACCATGCCCTTCAAAATCAAAACCGCCAGGGACATGGATCACGCATTTGCCCTGATTCGAGAAAATAAACGGTCTGAAAACGAAAAAGTACCGCCTCGAAAATCCGGCGACCCAATCAAGAAGTATCGGGAGCAGCTGTTGGCCTTGATCGGGAGGATTGATTGGGAACAGCCGGGATTCGACGGTTCTTTTGACATGGATGATGAAAACCACCCCTTTTACGAGGTGTTCCAGGCCGTCAAGTTAATCAAAGATGAAATGGACGATCTGTTCAAAACCCGCCAACAAATGCAGGAACAATTGGCACAATCCGAAAAGAAATATCGGGAGTTGTTTGAAAAAGGCTCTGATTTCCTCTGTACCCATGATCTGGACGGCACCCTTATCGACACCAACATCGCTTTCAAACAGGAGTACGGCTGGGACCAAGAGTTGCCGCCCGGCCTGAATATCAGGGATTTCATTCCGGAGCGGTACCGCCAAGGCTTTGATGATTACCTGGAGCGCATTAAACGTCAGGGGCATGACAAAGGGACCATGATGGTCACCACGGCTACCGGCAAGGAAGTCATTTTGGAATACAGCAGTGTACTGGTAAGGGATGAAAAGGGGAACCCGTTCTTTATTCAATCGTCGGCAAGAGACATAACCGACCGCATCAACGCTGAACGGGAAAAGAAAAAACTTCAAGAGCAGTTGAAACACAAGCATAAGATGGAGGCCATCGCCACCCTCACGGGCGGCATCGCCCATGACTACAACAACCTGCTGTCCATCGTCATGGGGAACCTGGCCCTGGCCGAAGATTCTGCAGCGCCGGGATCGGATCTGGCCGATTTCCTTAAGGAGATCGAACAGGCCTCCTTAAAGATCAGGGACCTGACCCATGAACTCATGGCCCTTGCCAGAGGGGGCGCACCGGTGAAGGAAGCGGAGTCATTGGCGGAGCTGCTGAGAGATTCCACAACTGCCATTTCAGCCGAAGGAGGGACGGCCATCATCCAAAGCATTCCCGACGATCTCTGGTTGGTCCCTCATGATCCCTATAAACTGGGGGCGGTATTCAGAAATGTGATCACCAATGCCATGGAGGCCATGCCTGACGGGGGCAACATCACCCTCGAGGCGGAAAACCTTCGAATTGAGGAGGATCATTTTGACCCCGGCTTGCCGCTGAAGCCGGGCGGTTATGTACACATCTTTATTGAGGACCAGGGAAAGGGGATTTTGAAAGAAGACTTGGACAAAATCTATGATCCCTATTTCTCCACCAAACCCATGGGCGTACAGAAAGGGATGGGCCTGGGCCTGGCCACGGCCTATGCCATTGTGCAAAAACACGGGGGGCACATGGCCGTGGACTCAACCCCCGGCGTGGGTACCACGGTACACATATATCTGCCCGCCAAACCGGCTGAAAGGGAAATACAAACCCCGGAGGATGCGGAAAGAGTTCCCCGATCCCCAATCCCCGGTGAACCGTGGTCAACCCCCAAGGTCCTGGTGATGGATGATGAGGAGATGTTGAGAAACCTGGCTCATCATATGTTCGAGCGACTGGGATACGAAGTAGAGACCGTAAAAGACGGGAAAGCGGCCATTGAAGCGTACAAGACCTGCATGGATTCCGGGGACCCCTTTGACGCCGTCATTCTGGATCTCACCGTCAAAGGAAGTATGGGCGGGAAAGAAACTATCCAGGAACTGCTCAAGATAGACCCGGGGGTCAAAGCCATCGTGTCGAGCGGATATTTCAATGACCCGGTCATGACTCACTTT
>JAWLET010000038.1:0-14618 GCA_041685955.1 Desulfobacteraceae bacterium
AAAGGCCGCCATCAGATGTTCGATGGTGGAGACCCTGCTTCCATTACAGCCGATGGTGGTGGCCAGGGTGGTATCAAAGACGTTATCAAACCGCGCCTCGATCATCGGTTTTTCAGGCAGGTCGGTCCTGACGAACCGTATACCGGTATCACACGGCGCCGGTCTGATGGTGATCCTGATTTTTTCACCGGTATGCAGCCCTATGCCTGTACAACCGATTTCTTCGTTCAGGGTTCGTTGTTTATAGTCCACGTCGGTCTCCTCAGTGAAGGGGATTTTCTGAACCTTTGATTTGGTCCGAAGTTTTTGCAAATAACATACCACAAATAGAAACGCATACCCGAACGGGCAGTCTTCGTAAGCTATGTCATTGAAATATTGTGACAAAATTTCATCTGTTCCACACTTCATATACCACGGATATCCGGAAACAATCCGCAAACTGTGTAAAAAAAACCACACATCCCCGGTCATAAGTAGAAACCGCGACTCAACCACGGGGCAGAGCTTTGGTATCTGGCCTACTTTCCTTTACCGGCGACTCCCGTCTTGAAAAAGCCGTCATATTGTACTATACAGGTCATATATCCTCATTTTTAAGGGATCAGATCGGTTTGAAAAAAATGCCATTTTCACCCATACAGATAAAGATGATCAGGTGATGACTTTTTCTCTACATCTCTGCGCCATAAAACTCCTTCGCATTCTCATACACATTACCGGATTCGTCCTCTTCTTGGGTGCGGTGACCTTTTGGGGGTGCCATCCCACGTTGAAAAAAGCGGCCCGTCACCCGGGGGAAGCACTGACACGGGTAGACTTCTTTTACCCCACCTTTCACGACGATATGGATTTCGATTCCCTCATATCCGCAATTACAAAAAATATCGAGTATTTGAAGCGCCTCCCCCCTGAAAGATCGTTTTATTACGGACCGGATACCTTTACCTGCAAGGAGGTGTTGGAAAGCCAGATGGCATTCCGCCGGCTCCTGGAGGAAGACCCGGACATATCACGGTTGAACCGCATTATCAAAGAAAATTACCTGGTTTACAGGGCCGCCGGTCGCGCCGGCAACAACAAGGTCCTCTTCACCGGCTACTTTGAGCCCGTTTATGAAGCCAGTCGAACCCCGGACGAGACCTTCCGGTACCCCGTTTACCGCAAACCAGAGGACCTGACCCGCATCGATCTTTCGCTGTTTGGTGAAAGATTTGAAGGCCAGCGTCTCATGGCCCGCATTGCGGGGGACAGGGTCCTTCCCTATTATTCAAGATACCAGATTGATCATGACCGGGTACTTGACGGACGGAACCTTGAAATCGCTTGGCTCAAGGACCCGGTGGATGTGGCCTTTCTTCACATCCAGGGATCAGGTCGATTGAAGCTCCCCGACGGCAGCACCCTGTCTGTGGGCTATGCCTCATCCAACGGCCATCCCTACAGAAGCATCGGCCGGTATATGATCGAAAAAGGCCTGATGAGCAGGGAAGAGATGTCCATGCAGGCCATTCGACATTATCTGCACGACCATCCCCAACAAAGAGGAACAATCCTCAACCATAACCCGTCTTACATATTTTTCCGGATCCTGGAAAACGGGCCTCTGGGCAACATCGCTGTTCCCCTCACACCGGGTCGATCCATAGCCTTAGATGCCACCCTTTTCCCCAAAGGGGCACTGGCCTTTATCTCCTCTGTCAAGCCCATCCTAAACGAAAAGGGAAAGATCACCCGATGGGAACCGTTCTCCCGTCTGGTCATAAACCAGGATACGGGCGGCGCCATAAAGGGTGCCGGACGGGCAGATCTTTTCTGGGGCAACGGACCCCATGCCGAGATGGCGGCCGGGCACCTTAAACATGAGGGCGAACTCTTCATCCTCATCAAAAAACCACGATAATGCCATGGGATTCTGAAGTTTTGCCTTCAGAATCCAACCACTGCAGGCGTTGATATGAGCCTGCAAATTCAGGCGACACTTGCCGTACAACTCAGGAGTACCACGAGGGCCTGACTCGTACCGCCGGGAAAAACGATCGGTTGTGATGGGGGTAAAAGCGTTAGATGGAAAACCGGGAAAAATCGGCCATCCGCCCCATAAGCCTTGATACCTGTTGCAACAGGCCCACCCGGTTTTCCTGCAATGGCTGGCTTTCCTGGGTGAAAACCTCCACCCGGTCAAAGAAGTCGTCCACGGGCACCTTGAATTGAACCATGAGAGACAGGGTTTCGTAAAAATCTTCCCGATCAAGAGCCTCCCGGATATCCTCTCTCAGGGTCCTATAGGTCTCCCACAGGGTCGATTCCGAAGGTTCCCGAAAAAGGTCTGGATCCACCTTGAATATGCGCTTCTGGTTCTTGAGGATATTCTTCACCCGCTTGACGGTCAGGGCCAAACCGTGGAATTGATCAGATTCCTCAGAAAACCGCTTGAGTTGTTCGACCTTTGACCGTAATGGCCTGATATCATCAAAGCCTGCCGATATCACCGCCTCGATGAAATCCGAGCCGTATCCTGAACTCAGCATCATGTTCTTGTATCGCTCACGCATGAAAGTAACAATTTTTGGATGGATCAGTTCGCGATCAAAGGATATCCCGTCGCTCAAAAGACCCAGCGCCTTATCAATGAGCTTGGTCAAGGAGAAGGACCATTTCATTCCCTCTGTGATCCGGATAACGGCCAGGGCATGTCTGCGAAGGGCAAAAGGATCCGCACTTCCTGTGGGCTCAAGGCCTACGGCGAAACAACCGGCGATGGTATCCATCCGGTCCGCTGTGCTGACAATGGCCGCCGCCTCAGTCGCGGGAAGTCTTTCTCCGGCCCGAACAGGAAGATAGTGTTCGTAAACGCCTGAAGCGATCTTTTCCGGATACCCCTCTGCCTTGGCATAGGCCTTCCCCATAACCCCCTGAAGGGACGGAAACTCGGAGACCATGAGGGTAACCAGGTCGCACTTGGAAAGCAGAGCGATCTGTTTCACCAAGTCTACTTTGTCCGGCACCAGCAATGATGTCAGGTATTCGGCCAGCCGGGTAAACCGCATCACCTTGTCATAAGAGGTCCCCAGTTCAGCCTGATAGATCACCCGCTTCAGATCTTCAAGGCGGTCCAAAAGTGGTTTCTTTCGGTCCTCTTTATAGAAAAAATCCGCATCCGTAAGCCTGGCCCGCAACACACGTTCATGCCCCTTCTGCACCACCGACGCATCCCTTGCAGCCGTATTGTTCACGGCCACAAAATTGGGCATCAATTTGCCTTGCTTATCATATACGGCAAAATATTTCTGATGCTCCTTCATGGCGGTAATCAGGACCTCCTCGGGCAGGGATAAAAAGCCATTATCAAAGCCGCCGCATACGGCACAGGGATATTCGACCAGGTTGGCCACCGTCACCCTCAGCTCGGGGTCATCCGCAGGAATCCCCCCCGCGGTTTTCGCCGCCTCCTCTGTGATTTTCCCCACCCGCTGTTCCCGCTCATCCGGATCAATCAGGACCCAGGCTTGTTTCATCTTCTTTAAATAGTCCACAACATCCATCACCTCAACGGATTGAGGGGCCATAAACCGGTGCCCCCGCGTGATGCGACCACTAATGAGCCCCGCTACCTCAAAGGGAATCACCTCCCCGTCAAACAGGCACAGTACCCAGTGAATAGGGCGGACAAAGGAAAACCCCACACTCCCCCACCGCATGGATTTGGGCCACGGGATCTCTGCAATCAATTCAGGGAGGTGCTCCTGTAGGAGCACTTCGGTCTTTCGACCTGGAACCTGCCGGCCCATGTGCACATATGCCCCTTTGGGCGTCTCAATGGAAGTCAGCTCGTCCACGGAAACACCCATTTTGCGGGCAAACCCCATTGCCGCCTGGGTGGGATTCCCCGCATGGTCATAGGCCACCTGCATGGGCGGACCCGTGATCTCCTGGACCAGGTCTTCCTGGGTCTTTGAAATCCCCTTCCCCATCAGGATCAGTCGACGGGGGGTCCCATAAGTGTGCAGGTCGCCTTCAATCTGAATTCGGTTTTCTTCAAGGCACTTCCGGGCCAACCGCTCAAAATCCTCCAATCCTTCATTCAAGTAGCCTGAAGGGATCTCTTCCGTTCCAATTTCTAAAAGAAGTTCAGCCAAAATCAATTATTCTCCGTGAATTATCGGTTATGCCTCGTCTCTCAAAGGAAGTGCTTCACTCAATCGCATCAGCGGGAACCCCATTTCTTCCCTCTCAAGCAGATAATTCTTGGCGGCCAGCCGGGCCAGGGCCCGGATGCGATCGATATACTGGGTCCTTTCGGTGACGCTGATAGCCCCCCGGGCATCCAGGATATTGAAGGTGTGAGAACACTTCAGGCAATAATCATAGGCGGGCAGGACCAGCCCTCGCCTGCTTACGCGCAAGGCCTCCTTTTCGTACAGGTCAAACAACCTGAGAAGTATATCCACGTCAGCCACCTCAAAATGATAGATGGAAAGTTCCCACTCTCCTTTTTTGTGAACATCGCCATAACGCACCGAATCGTTCCACATCAGCTCATACACATCTTCCTTTTCCTGGAGATACATGGCAATCCTTTCCAGGCCGTAGGTGATCTCCACAGAGACAGGATCCAGCCTCAGGCTCCCCGCCTGCTGGAAATAGGTAAACTGCGTAATCTCCATGCCGTCAAGCCAGACCTCCCACCCCAGACCGGAGGCGCCCAGGGTGGGAGACTCCCAGTCATCTTCCACAAAACGGATATCATGATCCAACGGGTCGATCCCCAGCGCCTTTAAACTCGCCAAATAGATATCCTGGACCGCCAGGGGGGAAGGCTTGAGGATCACCTGGTACTGGTAATAATGGCACAGCCGATTCGGATTCTCCCCATATCTTCCGTCTGTGGGCCGCCTGGAGGGCTCCACATAGGCCACGGCCCATGGCTCGGGGCCCAGCACCCGCAAAAGGGTTGCCGGATTAAAGGTCCCGGCACCCACTTCCAGATCATAGGGTTGCTGAATCAGGCAACCGCGCTCGGCCCAGTACGTCTGTAAGGCAAAGATCAAATCCTGAAAGTTCATTCCATCCCCCCCATGCTTTTCGTATCCTTCCCCCCAATTGAAAGGGTGGAAACGTACCACCTTGCCGGGCGGTTGTCAATATGGGTTTTAAACGCCCAACTTTTTCATTGGGCTTCGGATGACACAGGGGAGAGTGCATTTGAACAGTGGAGGGAGTTGATTAATCCATCTTTGATGATTATGATTTGGAGTTATATGGTTGAACTGATGCGGTCAGGTCGGCGTTTTGAACACATGGAAACACCGGAAATCAAAAATCTGTCAAACAGATAACGCCTGATCGATCACATCGCAACATTTAAGGAGAATGGTATATGTTTGAGCAAGGGGTCATCAGACCGCCCAGCGAGGCGGGCAGCCTTTTGGTCCGGGTGACACGAAACTGCCCGTGGAATCGTTGTCTTTTTTGCCCGGCCTATAAGGGCACCAAATTTTCCAGACGAACGGTCTCCGAGATTAAAGAGGACATTGACGAGATGACAAGGTATTACGGTCCGCAGGGCTCTGGAATCACTACGGCCTTTCTTCAGGACGCGGATTGCCTGATTCTTCCCACTGAAGAGCTTCTGGAAATCCTGACATACTTGAGACAAGCGTTTCCCGGTATTCATAGGATCACGTCTTATGCCCGGGCCAAGAGCCTTAAGAACAAACGTGTGGAATCCCTGAAAGCACTCAAAAAAGCAGGATTGAAACGGATACATACAGGGCTGGAAAGCGGGTCCCGAAAGGTGCTGAAACTGATTCGGAAAGGGGAGAGCCCTGAAGATATGGTAAAGGGAGGACAACATGTGATGTCCGCCGGCATACGCCTATCCGAATATATTCTGCCCGGTGTGGGCGGCAAGGCACTGACGCACGAACACGCCGTGGAGACCGCAAGAGTGTTAAACCGGATCCGACCGGATTTCATTCGGGTGCGCACTTTTGCACTCCCCCCGGAGTCCCCCATGACGGACATGGCCGCTGATGGCCGATTTACCCCTCTGAACGATTCGGAAATCGTATCTGAAATCCGGGAACTTTTATTACATCTAAACGAGATGCCTTCCCACTTCCGTTGCGGAGACTTCAGTCTAAACCTCCTTATGCACGTAGACGGTTCTCTGGACCAGGACAAAAAACAGATGCTTAAAGCCCTGGATCAGTTTTTATCCCTGCCCCCACGGGATCAGCAGGCCTATGCACTGCTTCAGCGTTCCGGGCATTTCGGCCTGCACCCCACGGAAATGCTTCAAAACAAGGATCTCTTGGGCCGACTTCACCGGAAAATAGAGGCCATTGAGCAGGATGCGCCGAACGGTTTCAACCAATATATTCAGGCCATGATGGCGACCCAACTTCCCCGTCCCCAGACCAATTCCTGGGGGCATTAGCTTTCAATGGAAGGACATCACGACAACCATCGTTTGCGTCGTCGGTAATGCTTGACATCCTTGTAGCTCTTTCGTTTTCCCACCTGGCTCAGGCCCAGGTAGAATTCCTTGATATCTTCGTTTTCCTTGAGTTTGGCGGATGGACCGTCCAACACGATCCTTCCGTTTTCCATGACATAGGCGTGGTCGGATATGGAAAGGGCAATAAAGGCGTTTTGTTCCACCACCAGGATGGAGGTGTTCTGCTCATCGTTGATTCGTTGAATGATTTTGAAAATCTCTTTGACCAGAGTAGGGCTCAACCCCAACGAGGGCTCGTCCAACAGCATCAGTTTGGGCCGGGCCATAAGCCCTCTTCCCATGACCAGCATCTGTCGCTCACCACCGGACAGGTAGCCGCTGACCCGGTCTTTCATCCGGGCCAGGATGGGAAAGTAATCATACACTTCTTCCATATCCGACTTGATGCCGGCCGTGTCGTTCCGGGAGTAGGCCCCCACCCTGACATTCTCCTCCACGGTCAATTGTTCAAACATGGGACGACCTTCCATGACCTGGACCACCCCCAGCCTGACGATCTCTTCGGGGTCTTTGTGATCGATTCGGACCCCCTCAAACTCAATGGAACCATCCGTGACTTCACCCAGCTCGGTCCTTAAAAGACCGGACATGGCCTTAAGTGCCGTAGTCTTCCCGGCCCCATTGGCCCCCAGAAGGGCCACAATATCGCCCCGACCCATGGTGAGGGAGACCCCTTTGAGGACCAATATCACGTTGCTGTAAATCACCTCGATGTTATTCAGATTCAGCATCTTTATTTTTTCTTTTTCGGGGGGGGAACAATCCTCAGGGTGGAAAAGGCAACCGTGTCGGAATAAAGACCTGTGGCCTTGATTTTGTAATCCCCCGGAGGGATCGGTTTGGCCTCTTTGAAGTCGGGCTTCAAAAGCGGTGTCCATCCCACCTGAAAGAACCAGTTGAGGGTTGCCGTGGGCTTCATGGCCGCAGTAAAGCATCCTTCCCCGTCGGTGTCGGCCACCGCGATGCCCACGTCTTCCCCCTTGTTGACCCCTTTGACCGTTACCCCTTCGGGCAGGATCATTTCGATGCTGATCATTTCACTGGGTGCAAATCCGCTTCCTTTGAATGATACCGGTTTCTTGATCAGGGCCGGGGAGAGAAAAATCTCCTCAGGAATGACCTCTATAGAGGCATCTGATGCAGACGCTGTACCCGCCCGTGAGAGCACGCCCAGAACCAGCCCGGGGAGCATGAGTGTGAACATGATTATTTTCAATGCTTTCATCTTGCGCCTCCTTTCCCGTTACTTGAAACTATGAAGGCTGACAGCGTCGGGGACTTCCCGCCAGCCTGTAATGGGGACGATCTTGCCGTCCTTGACCCGGTAGAGCTTGACCACTCTGCTCCCTAACCGGGAGGTGGGGCTGTAGGCGCAGGGTCCTTGGATATCATGTTTTTTCAGACCGGTCAGATCCTGGTAGGCCTTGTACATGTCATTGGCCTTGAGTTTGTCGTATCCTGCAACATCCAAAGCCTTTTTGAGGCCGGCCACATAGGTCATGCCCCAGGACATGCCCATGCCATAGACCTCATTGAATTTTTCCATAGAGCCCCGGTATTTTTTCCATTGATCGGTGACCATGGCGTTGTTCCGTGCATCTTCTCCTCTCTCAAAAAATGAGGTGATGACAGTGCCTTCCAGGGCCTGGGCATGGACTCCCACTCCCAATGCGGTGGGTCCCCAATAATCGGCGGTGAACTGGATGGTCTTGGTCAATCCCAAGCCATGCCCGTCCCGGATCACATTGGTGGGCGTGGGATCGACGCCGCCCGCATGGATGTAGTCTGCACCTGCATTGGCCAGCCGGGTCAGATAGACATCATGCTTGAGCGTGCCCGGAGGGAAAAACTCGGGCGGAAGGAATTTGATCCCCATCTTTTCCGCGTATTCCCTTCCCCCCCTGAGGTGCTCTCTTCCGTACGGATTGTCCCAACTGAGGTATCCCACCACCGGGGTCCCTGATTTGCCCTTTTTCTTCCAGTCATCCAGTATCCAGTCCAGGGTGGCGGCAAAAGCGTCCTGATAGGCAGGTCCCCAGAGAAATGTCCGGCCGATGTGGGCCTGGAATTCCCCGTCTCCCGGAACAATCTGAGCCTTCTTGTCCCTTTCAATAAGCCTGGCAACGGCCTTGCCGATACCGGTGCTGATGGAGTTGACCATGAGCAGTCTCGGAGTCCTCCGGTATCGTTTATAGGCGGATACGGCCCTGGCCACGTCGTATCGGGTATCGATACCAATGAACTTGATTTTCACGCCGTCCACCCCGCCTTTGGCGTTGGTCTCTTTGATAAAATCCTCCAGCCCCATGTCGGCCGGCACATTCAGCCCGGCAATGGGGCCGGTATAATCGGCCAGGCTCAGGTAGGCGACCTCCTTTTCAGACGCAAAAGCGGTCAACCCCGTCACGCTCAGACTGACAGCCACGACCATGGTGAGAAGCATTCCCCATCGTTTTCCCATGACACCCTCCTTTCGTTGTGCAACCATTTTTTAGGATTTACACCAGATCTGTTTTTTGTCCCGTCCTTACCACCACCTTTCCCTGATCCAGACACTTCAGCGGTTTCTGCTTTTTTTAATGGGCAAACGGATACAGACGATACGACGATTTAAAGATCTCCCAGCGATGGGCCAAGCCTCTGGGTTCAACGACCAGAAAAACAGCCACGGCCAGGCCAAAGGCGATGAGGCCCAGCGAGGCAGCAGGGGACGACCCCAACCACGGGAGGGCCTTGGCCAGTGCCGGGGACGTGAACATGACCAGTTCGTTTAAGATGCGAATAAACAAAACGCCGAAAAATACCCCCGGGATACTCCCCATGCCACCGATAATGAGCATGCCTACATATTCCAGGGCATGAAGCAGGGTGAACTGTTCGGTGTTAACCACCGTAATCAGGTGGGCCCACAAAGATCCTGCCACCCCGGCATAAAAACAGGAGATAAAAAAGGCCAGCAACTTGTAATAATACAGATTCACGCCCATGACCTCTCCGGCCAGGTCATTGTCCCGTATGGCCACAAAGGCCCTTCCCACCTTGGATCTCATGAGATTCCGGGCTGCATAGGTCATGATCATCATAACGGTCAAGATGATGTAAAACATGCGCTCATCCGTATCGAATTCAAAGCCCCCGATGCTGGGCGGCATGGGGTAAAGCCCCTTGAACGAGCCGGTGACTTCCATATGGAGGATGACCCATATGACCACAAAATGGATGGCGATGGTGGCCATGGCGAGATACATCCCCTTAATCCTGAGGGAGGGGGCCCCACCGATGATGCCCACGGCCCCGGCCATAATGCCGGACAGGGGAAGGGCCAGCCAGAAAGAGACGCCGTATCGAATGGTCAGGATGGAAGAGGTATAGGCCCCCACCGCCATAAAGGCCGCCTGACCGAACGAGATCTGGCCACAGAACCCGCTCACGATCTGAAGCCCCAGCACCACAATGATGCTGATGCAAAGCAGGTTGATAAAGCTGATGAGGTAGTAGGAGCCGAACAGGGGGAACAGATACAAAAACACCAGGGCGGAGATCAAAATAGCCCAGTGCTGCCAGGTTCGAATGATGGCAATGTCTAAGGCATAACTTTTGTCAAATACGCCGCACGGCCTCATAAATCAAATCCTTTCAATTTTCACCAGACCAAACAGGCCGTAGGGCCTGATCAACAGGACCAAAAGCAGCACCACATACCCGGCCACGTCTTTGATGCCGCCCCCCACCAGAGGATCCAGATAGGCGGCCCCCACGTTTTCCACCACCCCCAGCAACAGCCCCACAATGAGGGCCCCGGCCAGGGAATCCAGGCCTCCGCAGATGGCCACAATGAGTCCGTTGATGCCGATATAGGGGAGCATGTAGTAGACATCCATGACATTGGCCGTAGCGATCCCCGCCACCGCGGCCACGATCCCGGATAAAATCCAGATATAGGAAAATATGGTCTTGACCACGATCCCTGTGCTCTGGGCCAGCCGGTGATCCTCCGCGGTGGCCCGCATGCCCAGGCCCAACTTGGTATATTTAAAGATGAGGGAGAGCATGCCAAACAGGAGCAGGGCCACGCAGAAGCCGATCAGCTGGTTGATGGGAACGGAGATCCCGGCCACAATCAGATTTCCTTCCGGCAGGAATTGGGGCAGGGTTCTGGTCTGTCCCTTGAGGTAGAGAACAAAGACCCCCTCCAGGGCGATGAAGATGGCAAAGGTCATGAGAAATGCCGCCAGCAGGGGTTGCCCGATGAGTGGCCGCAAGGCCACGCGTTCGATGGCCAGCCCCAACAGGGCGGTGAGGATAAAGGCGGGGATAAGACCGGCCCAGAAGGGAAGACCAAATCCGCCCAAAAAGAGCCAGAAAAACAGGGCCCCGAATGCCACCAGCTGCCCGTGGGCCAGGCTCACCACATGGGTCGATTTGTACACCAGGACAATGCCTGCGGCCACCAGTGCGTACAGGCTTCCTGTCATAAGGCCGGTGATGCTGTGCTGGAGGAATTCAATCATAACTCATCCTTTTGTCTCGGTCACTTGGATGGCCGTATGCATGGTCCCCTTACGCCCGTCGCGATAGGTGACCGTGGCCTCTACCGTATACTCAGGCTCATCCGCGTACAAGGCGGTAATGAGGTTATTATAGCGCTCTTCCACAAAGGTTCTTCTCAGCTTTCGGGTGCGGGTGAGTTCCTCCTCATCCGCATCGAATTCCTTGTGCATATTGACGAACCGCTTGACCCGGGTCCAATCCGGAAGGGTGGCGTTGACCTTTTCAATCTCCTTTTTGATCAGGTCGATGACTTCCGGTTTCTGGGAGAGGTCGGTAAAGGTGGTATAGGCGATGTGATGCGCTTCGGCAAATCGACCCACATTGTCCAGGTCAATGTTGATCAGGGTGGTCACATAGTCTTTGTCCGGACCTCCGATCACCAGGGCGTCTTTGATATAGGGGCTGAACCGCAACCTCACCTCGGTGTACTGGGGCGAAAACTTCTTTCCCCCGGCCAGTTCCTTCAAATCGTCCATACGATCGATGACAATCAGGTGGCCGTCTTCGTTCAGATGCCCGAAATCCCCGGTACAAAACCAGCCGTCTCTCATCTTTTTTTCTGTGGCCTCAGGGTCCTTATAGTATCCGGAGTACGGGTACTTATTTCTGATCAGAATTTCCCCTTCCTCGGAAAGTTTTACCTCCACCCAGGGAACCGGCGGACCAGATGTATCGGACCGGATGTCTCCTTTTCTCGGCATGCTCATGACCCCCTGCTCCGTGCTTCCATAGAACAGACGGATATCTATCCCCAGGGCCTTAAAATACCGGATGATGTCAGGGCTGACCGCAGCACCTGCGGAATAGACCGTCTTGGCACGGGAAAGGCCGATCCGATCCCTGAGCTGCCTGAACACCGCTTGATAGGCCACAAAATAGAGGGTGCGCCAGTGCAGGCCCGGTCTTTTCTCGCTGCGCATCATATCGGCCATTCTGAGTCCCACCGGCAGGGCCAGGCGGTATATGAGCTTTCGTAAATAGGTGGAGTCGATCATTTTCGCCTGAACCATCCGGTTGAGGTTCTCCCACAGCCGGGCGCCGAAAAAGAGGATGTCCGGACCGATTTCCCGAATATTCTCCTGGACGGTCTCCGGCTCTTCCGGGAAATTGGCAATCATGGGCGCCAGTATGGCGCCGCCAATCCCGATCCCCTGCTCGGTGATCCAGGCGGGCGGAATAAAAGACAGATACTCGTACCCCATTCCAAACCACCCGTCCAGACTGGCCCATTCCCGGACAGACTCAACCAGCCATCGCTGGCTCAGCATCCCCCCCTTGGGCAGGCCGGTGGTCCCGGATGTGTAACAAAAGACAGCGATATCATTCCCGTTGCCCTGATCCACCATGTGGTCAAAAAGGTCGGGGTGTTCCTCATCATAGGTCTTCCCCAGTTCCACAACCTGGTCGAATGACAACAGCATGGGATCTGTGTAGGACCACAGGCCCTTGGGATCCCAGTAAATAACCTTTTTGATCTTGGGGACTTCCTGCTTGATCTCCAGAAACTTGTCCACCTGTTCCTGATCATGCACCACTGCAAACACGGAGTCTGAATGGACTGCATAGTATTTGACTTCCTCAGGCAGGCAGTCCGTAAATATGCCCACGGCCGCCCCGCCGGCCGACTGGACCGCCAGTTCGGCCCAAAACCACTCTGGCTTGTTCTCCCCCAAAATGGATACGTTCTGGCCCCGCTCCAAACCCAGACGGACCAGGCCCATGCAGAAGTGTTTGACCTGGAGAAAGTAATCCGCCCAGGTAAACTCCTTCCATATACCCCGGTCCTTCTCCCGCATGGCTACCACACGGTCACCGTATTTTCGGAAATTCTCTCTCAGGATTTTCGGCAGGGTGTCAAGAGTCACGGAAATGCTCGCTATTGTTTCGTCTGTGGGGTTTTTACCTATGCCTCTCCGAGATAGGCCTTGATGACCCGCTCATCGTCCTTGATGTCCTGAGCCCGCCCTTCAGCCAGCTTTCGGCCAAAATCCAGGACAATGATCCTGTGGCAGATATCCATTACAATATCCATGTCGTGTTCAATCAGGGCAATGGGGATTTTCTTGAGTTCATAGACATCCAGGATGAATCTGGCCATGTCTTCCTTTTCCTCCACGTTCATTCCGGCCATGGGTTCATCTAAGAGCAGCAGGGCGGGGTCCATACATAAGGCCCTGGCCAGGTCCACCTTTTTGCGCTGACCATAGGGCAGGGACCCCACCTTTTTTTTTCGAATGGACTCCATCTCAAGAAGGTCGATCACCTCCTCCACCCGCTCTCTGTGGGCAATTTCTTCCCGCCGGGTGGGACCGAAAAAAAGACACCCCAACAGGGCGCCGTGTCTCATATGGATATGTCTGGCCGACATGAGATTGTCCAAGGCGGTGAGGCCTGAGAAAAGTTCAATGTTCTGGAAGGTCCGGGCAATGCCCAGAGCGGCTATTTTGTGGGGTTTCAGACGGGTGAGATCCCTGCCGTCATAGAGAATCTCTCCCTCATAGGGGTGATAAAATCCGTTGATACAGTTCAAAAAACAGGTCTTGCCCGCCCCGTTGGGTCCGATGATGGCCAGAATCTCTCCAGCCTGGACATCCACGGAGACATCGTTGAGGGCCTGCAACCCGCCGAATTTGAGGGACAGGTGGCGAACGCGGATGACCGGCTCACTTTCATTCTGCCGGTGACTCATAATATAACCTGGGCTGTAGGTTATGTGTTCGTGATACCTTTCCTGAAAATGTCAAGGGCAATGTCGAGCGTCGGCATCAGGTAATCCTTGTCCGGATTGGTCATCCGCTTGCTCTCTTCCCAGAGGACTGCCCCTGTAAAGATGATCCACACAATATCGGCCAGGGCAATGGAATGATACGCCTCAAACCGGCCCTCGTCCTTTCCCTGATCAAATATCCTGGCCAGGTTCCGGAGGCTTTTGCCGGCCAGCTCATTGAGCTGGGAAAGCCGCTCCGGGGGCAGGGTCTTGAGACCGTCGCTGGCCTGGAGATGAAACAGATTGATCAGTATCAGCGGGTCGAAATTGTAAACGTCGTGAAAGAGCGCTTTTAAGACCTCTATCTTTTCTTCAGCCCCGGTGTTCCTTTCCAAGTACAGCCGTTCCAGCCTGTCAGAGAGGTATTCCAGAAGTTGGAGATTGAGAGAGACATAGATGTCGCCTTTGTTTTTGAAATAGAGGTATATGGCAGCCGGGCTCAATTCGGCCTCCTTGGCAATATCCTCTACCGTGGCCACCGTGAATCCTTTGGTATGAAAAAGTCGCTTTGCCGCCTCTAAAATCTGCTCGCGGCGTCGCTTTTGCTGAAGATCCCGCTCACGCTCCCTTCTCTCGGCTATACCCACCCATTTCTCCTTAAAGATTATTCAACTTTCTGGTACTTATTCACCTAACTGAATAAAGTTCAGCAAGTCAAGCAAAAAAACCAAAAAAACGTTGACAGGTCTTTGGCATAACCCCGCAGCCCTGCTGAACAGGGGAGAGGGAAGGTGCGCCGGGTCTTGGGTCCTCGCATCTCGTTTTACAAGATCCTTG